>DATKXE010000608.1:0-3339 GCA_035529195.1 Anaerolineales bacterium | reverse complement strand
ACGCTGTAATCAAGTTCTTTAAGCCATTCCAGTGTGGCTTCTTCGACTGTAAATTCTTTGATCCCCATCAATCTTCACTCTAAACGGAAAGGAAATGAACCACATGCCCATCAAAGGTTTCCTCTTTATCCGCCCTACTTGTCAGAGGTTCCATCTTGGCTACTAGAATCACCTCCTTGACCACCCGAGGTACCATTACCGTTTTGTGTGGAACCATTTTGCCCCCCACTAGAGTCACTCCCGCTATTAGATGAATCCTGTTGTTGGTCTGATCCGTTGCTAGGTCTTATGTTGCCGAAAGGTATTGAATGCTCCTCTAATCTGCGTCTGTCGTGTTTCTTACCATCATTTCCCATTATGTCCTCCTCAAAAAAACTTTCTTGAACGTAATTCCATAAGCCAAATGTGGATATGCACGATATTCCCACAGTCAACGCAATTATTGATACGGTACTGCATTTTCTGGTCAGCTCGTCCAGTTGCTTCGATTTACTAAAATCATCCATTAAGTAATGATAACCTGAGAGAAAATTCCAACGCCTAACCAATGCAATAAAGATAATCGAGATGATCAACGACACCCAACCTAGGACCAACAATATTATTGAATAAGGATTTGGATTTGGGGCAATTTGTCCGATAAAGAAGACCGTGCCACCTAAGAACAAGGTAGCAACAGAAATCACTATACTGTAGAAACCAGAGGCTTCTTGAGAGATCATATTTAGTATTCGATCTCTATGCTCTTGCTCCGTATCCATTACTTCACCTCTGTTGCCATTGGTAGGTAATCAATAAGAAATCGTTCTGCAGCCGGTTGTAGAGAAGGGATCTCATCCCATTGGCTGAGATTTGCTCGCCCAAGGGAATTGACATTGAATGTGATCATTATGGCTGCCTGTTGAGCTTCTCGATGGAAAGCATACCATTCTGGTGGCAAGTTCATTGGTTGTCCTCTTTCATACTCAATGAGCCAGAGTCCGGATTTCACCCGAGATCAGCTTAGGTAACAACGAATCGCGTATGCCTGTAAGAACTCTTGACTCTTGATCATTGTGGTATTGTTGATCAAATAGGCATTTCACAGCCATATCGAAAGATTCCAACACATTTGATGGCGGCAAAACCTGCTTACTTAAATATGCCAGATTGCGATTCAAACCGGGTACTGCAGAGTCAGCACTCAGGGATGCCAAGTCATGGTCGATGAGAGCGTGAAAAAGGAAGTATCGGCTCCGACATTCTGCCTTTGCCACGACGTAAAAAGTCGTGTCGATCGCGAAGAAGTCTGTTGGTGACCAAGTGATAACGCCGGGATTTCCCTTCCTTCCGACTATAATACCAGGTCCTGAAGCTAGCTTCTCGTTATGCCAGCCGACTTGGCCATTCGAACCAAACACAGGAATTCGCCCAGGCCGCCGGTTGTCTTTCTTTAGCGCCCTTCCATAAGCAAGTTCAAGGAAGTCTCGTAACGCCTTCACTTCCCACTCCTTCGGTATCTCCCCCAATTCCGAATCCTGAAAAGAGTCCGGGAAGAGTGCGTCTATATCTGGCGGCAGGCCTGTGGGGCGCCCTTCCATCTTCGCCCGCACAGGCAGAAAGTCCACAAACCAACTCTTGAATATCGCCCGCGCCATCCCCTCCAAAGTCTCATTCATCCGACGATTCAACTCAATCTTGTCGTCCAATGTACCGAGAATGTGAGCAATGGCTTCCTGCTCATCAATAGGTGGGACCGGCAAGATAGCCTCTCTTAGAGTTGTTAATGGTTTTTGAATTTGCGGTACGCCAACTTGTGATACTCGGCTCAATAAGTAGTGCCGCCCATCGCGTGATGAAAGCCAATAATAAAGATATTCTGGGAGTAGTATATTTGGATTGCACCGAACTCGCATCATGCTGTTACCCATGATATAGCGGTCATACTTCCTTATCTTGGGCATAAGTCCAATCTGGCCCAGTGTGCCCTTATGAACCAAGAGTACATCACCAGGATAAGATTCATATTTATATAGCTCGTTTGCTTTCTTTTCATCGATATAAACAAAATCGTTATCGTGAAAACGCCCTCGGTTTACATTTATTCCTCGAAGGACTGGAATACCAGAAGATGTATATTCAATAGCTTTTAATGCATTTCCAAATGGACCTATTTGTGTTGCATAAGGTTCTTCTGCTGCGCACTCGGCTATAGATTTCAGTTCCCAAGTATTAGACATTATTTTGCTCATTCTATTTTTCAATCTGATTCTCTATGTCGAGTTTAATCTGATCGAGAATTTTTATTGGCGTCACAGGATCAAGGCTTTCAACTTCACCCATAACTCTTTTCCTGATCTCCGATGCCAATGCATCAAAACAATCATTCATTTCATCGTAGTTTTTTTGATTTTCCTTCCACGTTTCGTTTCCAGATTTGAATTTAAACCTTTGGGTAAACCTGGCTTCGATTTTATCGACAGTTGAAATCACGTGCTTATATACTCTGGGAGGGAAAAATGGAGCTTTGTGATAGATAATTTCGTGGGCGTTCCTAAGCTTATCTCTTGCTACAATTGGTCGCAAACGTATTGGCTTATCATCTCCAGGTTTACGCACAATTTCTAGCACATAACCTGCAGCAATTTTGAGGGCTTCCCATACATCAAGATACAGTTGATATTCTGTTTCGAATTGGAGCTTATGAGTAATCAAGTTGCGTTCAGTTTTTTCGCGTTCCTTTTCATATAATCTGATTCGAACAATGCTGGTGACAATTCCAGCACCAGCCCCAAGAATCGTCGATACAATGGCAGAAATAATAACTGACCACCCAATGACTTCCATCGCTACTCCTCCAACACAGGCACCCAGGTGTTTGTTGATGGCTGCTCTACCTCAGAGCCAACCATTTTCAATCTTCAGTAAAACCAATCCTCGAGAGATTCTTTCGTATTTCCCCTTCCAGCCTCTCCGATTCCTCGAACTGCTCCAATAACTTGGCCGTCAACCGCTCCATCTTCTCCTCAAACGGCTCGCCCTCCTCCTCGCTCTCCTCCACGCCCACATAACGCCCCGGTGTGAGTATGTGCCCGTGCTCCCGGATCTCTTCGATCGTCGCGCTCTTGCAGAAACCCGGAACGTCTTCATAATCCACTCCCTCAACCTCGCCGCGCCAGGCGTGGTAAGTTCCCGCAATCTTCCCTATGTCTTCATCGCTCAGCATCCGGTGGACGCGGTCCATCATCATCCCCATCTTGCGCGCGTCGATGAACAGCGTTTCCTTACTCCGGTCCCTGAACTTGCCGTTGTGTTTGTCCCGCGCCACGAACCAAAGGCAGACCGGGATCTGCGTCGAGT
>DATKXE010000607.1:0-6284 GCA_035529195.1 Anaerolineales bacterium | reverse complement strand
TATGGTATACAATTATACAAAGGTACAATGATACAATAATACAAAGATACAATTTCTACAAGTGATACTATGTTGAATGTCAATTGGGAACCCCCGCATGGGCTTTGATATACAAATTGATTTTCGCTCCGGGGAACCTATCTATACCCAGATTGTGAACCAGATCCAACAGATGGTAGCAGAAGGTGAACTTAAGCAGGGAGATCAGCTGCCCACAGTGAGACATTTAGCGACTGAACTTCGGGTCAATTTCAACACCGTGGCGAGAGCTTACCGGATTCTGGACGAAGCCGGGTTGATATCTACCCAACAAGGTCGCGGTACCTATATCTGGGAGCAGCCTGATGAAGCGAAGATTTTTAAGCTGCGAAGACAAAGCCTGAAGGATTTGATCCTGCATAGATTTCAAGAAGCCCAACAGCTGGGTTACGAAGTGGATGAAGTGGAGGCGACGAGTGATGAACTGATCCGACGATGGAAAACTAATGGATCGTTGAATGATTGAGAAATAGCGGACGATAAAATTATTGAATTCAGAGAATTAAACATGAGGGATTGTCATGGCTAAGCGAAAAAATAGTAAGCAGGAATATGAAATGAATGGCAGGGATAAGAAACGCGTCAATATCAGTACGGAAGCCGTAATTCTGGGGTTGATTATTTTCATTATTGGAATTGTGGGATTTTTCCTGCTGAGAAGTTTGAATGTGCCTGATGGATGGCGTTGGGCTGTGTTGATCTTATCGATCCTGCTGATGTTGTATGTGATGTCAGCCTTGAAAGTAGCCAAGCAGTGGGAAAAAGTGATTCTTCTGAGGATGGGAAAATTTATTGGTTTGCGAGGTCCGGGTATGTTCTGGATCAAGCCAATCATTGAGAGTACGCCGATTTGGATTGACCACCGCGTCATGGTCACCCCCTTCAACGCTGAAAAAACCCTGACTAAAGACACAGTTCCCGTAGATGTTGATGCGGTCTTGTTCTGGCTGGTTTGGGATGCGGAAAAAGCTGCCTTGGAAGTTGAAGACTATTTTGCCGCGATCGCCTGGTCAGCCCAGACCGCGTTAAGGGAAGTGATCGGACAGAAGGATCTGGCTGCGATTCTGATTGGTCGGGCGATGATGGATGAGCAACTCCAGAAGATCATCGATGAACGAACCACGCCCTGGGGGATCACCGTCCAGTCTGTTGAGATCCGGGATATTGCCATCCCGCAAGATTTAGAAGACGCCATGAGCCGCCAGGCACAGGCAGAGCGTGAACGCCAGGCACGGGTTATCCTGGGTGAATCTGAAGAACAAATTGCTGACTCTTTCGCCAGAGCTGCGGAGGCATATGCAGGAAATCCAACCGCATTACATTTACGGGCGATGAACATGCTGTATGAAGGATTGAAAGAGAAGGGCGCTTTAATGATCGTACCCAGCAGCGCAATTGACACGATGAATATGGGTGGCTTGGGTGGGATGGCATCTTTGGGTGCCCTTGTGAATAAGAATGATGGCTAGTACGGAGGTGACATGGGAACCGAGATGAATTGGGAATATCGGGTTGAATCGTTCGGTGGTTCACTTTCTGAGGCCAAAGATGAAGACCTGGAGGAAGTTTTGAACGATTGGAACGAGGAAGGTTGGCAACTGGTCAGTGCATATCCTATCGGTGATAAAAAGGTGCGCATAATTGCCCAGAGACCACTGATCTCATCATCAAGACGCAAACAGCGCTGGCCTTGATCGAAAGATGATCAACAAAAATTGACAACAAATTGTCTGCATTGTGGCAAGGGCAACCCTGAAGGTTGTCCTTTCTGCAAATGGCAATTCGCAGGTCAAAGACAATTTTGAGAAACGGGATCGATAAGTATGCGCGAAGGTCACACCATACTTATCGATTTGCTCATTAAAAGGTAAAAATGGAATGACAATTACAACAATAACACTTTTTATAGCATAGGAGAAAAAATTGACTTTCCGTCATGATTTGAAATACTTTGTCAATCACCAGCAGCAGGCTGTTATCACTAAACGCTTGTCCCTTTTGTGCCAGCCGGATTCTCATACGCATGAGGGGGCTGTCTAAAAAGAACCTTCAAACAGCCCCGCAAATCGACAAAACAGCAAATACAAAAAAAGGGGCTGCCCCGGTCTTTTGAGGCAGCCCCTTTGTTATCACTGGGCATCTTTTTTACCTGGGAAATTTACCAGCCTCCCATGCTTCCAAGGTATTTTTAATTAGGTGATAGCAGAATCACTAAACCTGTCAGGTCTCACCTGGATAATACCCTGGAGCCGGGTGGTCTTGTTGATTGTGATGGTGAGCTCGCAGGTATGCCTTTGGGAGTGAAATGAAATACTCAACCAACTAATTTGTCAAATTCCTCCATACTCACCGCCGGTGCGGTGGAGAACGCAATCCCCAAGAGCTTGGTCAGGCCAACCGAGGCTTTCATGGCAGCATTGTTGCTGGGGAAATCGACAACCAGCACCAGATCGGTATCACCGAGTAAAGCATACCCGGATTTGACCGAACCGCCGTTATCGCTAATCAATTGGCTTGCTTTTTGGGTGCGCTCTGCGCTGATCTCTTTGATCGAGTCATGAGAATACTCGCCGAACATTACGTAAGTGGGCATGTTAACTTCTCCTTTTTATCTGGGCAATAGTCCGCTGCGTTTTTGGCGAAAATGCACGCTTATCTTTTCGCCACTTCTTCCTGGCAAGACCTGACAGGGTTTGAACGTTGATTGATCCAGCCAGATGGAAATGGTGATGAGTGCTGATATGTTTGAGGTTGATTGGGAATCCTGGATCGGGCAGGGTTATAGGCTTGCTGCTATTATACCTTTATTGAAATGGTTATCCACCAGGTGCTCTATTAATCGGGTTGTGGTTCAAGCAATGAGGATAATACATCATCTAATTCCGGCAGTGGGGAATCTTTATAATCTGACAGGCGCATATAGATCTCTGCCGCTGCGCTGTGGAAGCCATCTGGCAATCCCACGGATTTAAAGGTGGCCGCGATCTCCTCCATCTCACCCCCGAAGCGCCAGGCCTTTGCAGTGACATTCCGCACCCTGGTGGTGGCTTCTTCGGAAAAGTTGGAACCTGATTGGGACCATTCTTCCAGTAAATCATCACGTATTCCCAAAGCCTCTGCTGCGGCCAATATGGTGCATAACAGTGCTGACGTCCCCTTGGTATAAGCTGCATAGCACATCTTCAAGGCTGAGGCCTGACCGATTGAATCCCCAATCACATTCACACCTATTGGTCCAGCTGCAAACTTTTCAGCTGCTTTGTTGGCGTGTTCCCCAGAAAGATAAAGCCGGGTGGTGTTCGCTTTCCATGCCGGAGGACCGATAATGCTGCCGTCCACGAAAGTTATGCCTGTATCTTGCAGGGTTTGTGCGATCCACTGGGCGCGTTGTGGAGAAATCGCATTTGCATCGATATAGAGACCTGAAAAACCTAGACTAGATACCTGCTCGGCGACCTCAGGAGCAGCATCCGGCGGGCAGACGCAAATCAATGTGGAGCATATCTGGCACAGTTTGGACAAGGATTCTGCATCGATCAACCCAAGATCCTTTGCTCGTTTGCTGGTCTGGGGGCTGCGTTCAGCGGATGCCCAGTAGACCCGTAGTCTGCTATTCTGAGCTGCCAAAGCAACTGTAATCCCCATTTCGCCTGGATGCAAAATGCCGAGATTGTCTTTGAGCATTGGAATCTCCTGGTTTGGATGAATATTCGAATTTGTATAAACCGAGAACTACGCTTTAAAGCGCGGTGTACCAGGTTGGCAACAATGGATACTTGGTAGCTTTGATTTCGCTAGTTGTTGGCAAACCGCCGTTTCTTCTTGCCTCCTCGGTAGCCAGATTTCTGCTTACCCGCGTTGGATTCGCTGGGGTGGGATTTGATCTCTTCAGGGGGCAGTTCCGGGGGTTGGTGCATCCAATCATGGTATGAGTCATCCAGCAGCATGGCCAACAAAGCTAGTCCATCTTCATCCTCTGCCAGCTGTTTACCTAAAGGTATGAATCGTTGCATGCGATCGATTTGCAGCCGGTCACGAGCTCGCAGCCGGGCTTCCAATTGCCCAACCAGTCGTTGGGCCACCAGGGATTGAACTTCTTCATCAAGGGGTAAAGGCCGTTTTTCGAATTCGATCTTATAATGGGCTGCGATGCGGTTGAGCTGGGTCTTCTCATTGATGTTGATCAGCATGATAGCTGTCCCACTGGCGCCAGCTCTCCCCGTGCGTCCGGCACGGTGGATGTAAGCTTCTACATCTTCTGGGGGTTCGTATTGAATCACATGGGAGAGGTTGGGAATATCAATACCGCGCGCAGCAACATCTGTGGCGACCAAGAAACGGAGTTTACCATCACGAACCCTTTTCAATACTTTGTCGCGCGCACTCTGCGAGAGATCGGAGCTGATCTGGTCGGCGTTGTAACCATAGCGTTGTAAAATCGCGGCCACATAATTTACCCGGGCTTTGGTGTTGCAGAACACGATTGCTTGCTGGGGGGTTTCCATCTCGATGATGCGCACCAAAGAGCGATCTTTATCCATACCTGGCGTCAGGTAATAGATGTGCCCCGTGTCTTCCACGTGTACATGGTCGCTGCTCAGACTGAGAAAATCGGGTGAGTTTAAAAACTGCTGCGAAAGGCGGATCACGTGGGCAGATATGGTGGCTGAAAACATGTAGCCGCTGATCTCTCGCCGGGGGAGGAATTCTTGAATCTGCACCATGTCGGGATAAAAACCCATGGACATCATGCGGTCTGCTTCATCGTAAACAAGAAATCTCAGATTTTTGAGATTCAGATTTCGTTTAATCAAGTGGTCCAAAATCCGTCCTGGGGTTCCGACGACACAATGAGCACCTTTATTAAACCCCGCAATTTGCGGTTTATAGCTCGTGCCACCATATACGGGTACAGTTCGCATCCCATTACTCCCAGCTAAGCTCTTGGCATCTGCCGCAACCTGCTGAGCCAGCTCGCGAGTCGGCACGAGCACGAGCGCCTGGCAATTTGGCTGGTTTTTGTCAACCTGTTCTAATATTGGTAGGATGAATGCGCCGGTCTTGCCGCTGCCCGTACGGGCTTGCACCATCAGGTCGCGCCGCGCTTGAAGATAGGGGATAGCCCTGGATTGCACAGGGGTAAGTTCTGTCCAACCAACCCGGTTGGTGGCAGATTGCATGATTTCGGGTAGTTCGTCGATTGAGATGGGTGACAGAGCATTTTGTGGCTCGGTGAGCTCTTGTTGCGGGTCGTATGGTTTCTCACTCATGGTTATTTTCCTGTTCTTCCTGGTTAGACACCTGGCAGTAATCTGGTTCTTGGTGAAATTTATTATACATGGGAACCGACAAGGTTGATTGCGCAGACAGGATAGTAATTTTTTTGGTGGATGGTTGACCTTGAAATTCTTTCATTGGCTCCACGAATCCTTCAATCAGATTCTGGTTAATGCGTTCCCCTGGTCTAAACTAACTTTTAAAAGAACCGCCCTTGTAATGGACGGTTCTTGCTAGGTTGATTATATGGTTTTTATTTATGAGGGTATGATAAATCAATTAGCGCCTACACTTTTACAAAGGTTCCATTGCGAAGATCGGCGAGTGCCTGCTGGATCTCCTGGGGTGTATTCATCACGAAGGGCCCGTAAGGCACAATGGGCTCTTTGAAAGGCGCCCCGGCTATGAGCATAAAGCGCACGCTGGAGTCAGGTGTTGTTTGAACCTGTAAGGCATCACCATCGTTGAAGACGACCAGGTGGACGGCTTCTAGCCGTTCGCCTTTACCAGTTTCATCCACTCCGAATTCTGCTGCACCCTCGAAGACATATGCGACAGCAGTATGCCCCTGTGGAATGGGGTAGCTGAAGGTCGAACCGGGTTTAACTTCCACATCCAGGTATACTGGATTAGCGGCGATCTCAGTTACTGGTCCTTGCACGCCATTGATCTCGCCTGCCACAATACGAATCACTGCCCCATCTTTTTCGACGGCGGGTATGCTGTCCGTGGATACTTCCTGGTAGCGCGGCTGGCTCATTTTCAGAGCAGCTGGAAGATTCACCCATAGCTGGAAACCGAATACATTTCCTTGCGGACTGTGGCGCGGCATTTCTTCATGCATGATGCCGCTGCCGGAGGTCATCCACTGCACATCCCCTGATCCGATCAACCCGGAATTGCCAAGGCTGTCACGGTGGTGGACAGAACCTTCCAGCATATAGGTCACTGTTTCAATACCCCGGTGG
>DATKXE010000606.1:0-5311 GCA_035529195.1 Anaerolineales bacterium | reverse complement strand
GTCAACAAAGTTGGACTGGGAGACCGGGTAGAAGTACTCCTCCCAGAGACACCCTTTTACATAGAGGCGGGTGGCCAGGTAGCGGATATTGGGACGATCACATCCTTGCAGGATCCCAGCTGGGAAATTAAAGTCACTGATGTACGCCAGCCTTCCACCGGTGTGATTCTTCACATTGGCGAGGTTGTGAGTGGAGAACCAGTTACCGGTGATCGAGTACTCGCCAGGGTTAATCTTCATCGCCGGCAGGATATCATGCGCAACCACACCGCCACCCACCTCCTGCACGCAGAGCTGCATCGCGTCTTGGGCGATCACGCTCGACAGGCTGGATCTTTGGTTGCTCCGGATCGCCTGCGGTTTGACTTCACTCACCCAGATGCATTAACGTCGGACCAGCTGCAGGTGATTGAAGCAGGTGTCAATCGCCATATATTTGATAATTACTCTTTGCATATTGTACAGAAACCACTGCAAGAGGCTATTGACGATGGTGCCATGGCTCTCTTCGGAGAGAAGTATGCCGAGAATGTACGCACTATCTCTATAGGTGGCGATCATCCGTTTTCGTATGAACTTTGTGGCGGGACCCATGTCGATAAAACCGCAGATATCGGAACATTTCTGATCACCAGTGAAAGCAGTGTCGGTGCGGGTCTGCGCAGGATTGAGGCTGTTACCGGTAGGAAAGCTTATGACCTGGTTCAGCATCGCTTTAAGCTGCTCGAGAGGACTGCTGGATTATTCGACACCAACGTGGAGAATATTGTCGATAAAAGTCAGGTAGTCCTGGACCAGTTGGCAGAAGCTCGCAAGCAAATTACAGCACTGCGGCGAGAAACGACCACCCAGGATTTCAACCAGCTGCTTGAAAACGTTCCTCTGGTAAGTGGGATTCCCGTCCTGATTGCCAGCTTACCCGATACAGATGTGGAAACGATGCGGGAGATGACTGATCGCTTCCGGGAACGCTACCCGAGCAGCGTGATTCTGCTGGCTTCTGTATCCAAAGACAGACCAGTATTAATCGCAGCAGTAACAATGGATTTAGTGGAACGTGGATTGCAGGCTGGTGAGCTGGTGAAGTACGCTGCCCAACCTATCGGTGGTAGTGGAGGTGGTCGCCCGACACTCGCCCAAGCTGGAGGTAAAGATCCAGATCTACTCGATCAATCTTTAGCCAAAGCCCAGGAGTGGGTGGAGGATAAATTATCAGCAAGCTAGTATATGCGACTCACAGTTGATCAAGAACAGAATCAGAATTCCGTGTAGGATCAACGCTGACAAAATGTTCCTCGGGTATCATGCCTCATTTGATCCTGGTTTTTGTATCTATACAAGTTTTTATAATCGCTGAAACCACACTTTCTTGAATAAAATTCGGTGAAAACTCAAATAATCCAGCTTGAGCCACACGATGACACCATATCTATCAAAGATAAGATGGGATGGAGTCAGACCGGGCGTGTAGCATTGGTCTGGCCTACCCGCGGCCAGTTGATGGATCGCCGCCTCGACCTTGTCCTGCTTCAACGCCATAGCCAATCCCTCGGCGTTCAAATCGCCCTGGTAACCAATGATCCTGAAGTCCGTTTCCAAGCCCGCATAATAGATATTCCAGTATTTCGGTCTGTTCGTGAAGCCCAAACAGCACGCTGGAGGCGGATACGCCGCATATCGTACAATAAAAATACCGCAGGTTCCGGGCAGGAGCGGCTCACCAAGATTCAAGCACTCCTTGAAAATCCTCTGCACCGCAACCGGGATACTCGCACGCTATCACAACCAGTCCGCATCGGAATATTTGCACTTGCGGTTGTCGCAGTCCTTTCGATCGCGGCTGCCTTGATCCCCAGTGCAGAGATTTACATAACCCCGGACACAAAGATGCAGGAGATCGATTTAGCCGTGCAAGCAGATGATTCTGTGGAGGCAATCAACCTTTCAGGAGTGCTGCCAGCAAAATGGAAAGATGTATCCGTCGAAGGTCGTGGGAGCACCCAAACTACCGGCAGCGTAAGCATCCCAATTGGTCACGTAACTGGTGAGGTAGTATTTCAAAATCTGACTGACCAGATCGTGATCATTCCTGCCGGGACGGTGGTCAGTACCGCGAATTCATCTCACAGGTTTATGACTCAGCGAGAAACGCGGCTGCCCGCGGGACCGGGTAATGAAAATGTTACGCCGATCAAAGCAATTACTCCCGGAAGCAGCTCAAACCTATCTACAGGCAGGATTATCGCCATTGAAGGCGATCTCGGAGTTCTTGTTACTGTAAACAACCTCTCCCCAACGACAGGGGGCAGTATGGCACCCAGCCCTGCCCCCAACGCCGCGGATCGAAGCCGGCTTCGGGAAGACTTGATCTCCTCCTTGTCACAAAACGCTCTCCAGGAAATCCAGGATACTTTAAGTCCCGGTGACATCTTGCTCTCGGAAACTCCGACCTTGGTGCGGGTGATCTCCGAATCGTATAACCCAAATGACATCCAACCCGCGAGTGAACTCGAATTAATTCTGCGCTTAGAATTTAAAGCCCCCTATGTGGCAGTAGAGGATCTGGATATGCTTGCCAATTCTATCTTGGATGCCAATTTACCTGTCGGTTACGCGGCCACACCCGATTCGATGATGGTTGAACAGCTTTCCACTCCAATATTTGACAATGGTGTGACCAGCTCCTGGCGCATTAGATTATCACGCCATCTGCACAGCGAGCCTTCCGCCAAGCAGGCTATCAGCCTGGCTCTTGGTCGCACTCCTGACCATGCCGGCGAGATCCTGATGGAGAATCTTTCCATAACCAGCGCACCTCGTTTCGAGACATCACCCAGCTGGTGGCCGATCATCCCATTAATCCCTTTCCGCGTCGATGTCATTTCAACAGGAGCCCTTCAGGCTTCTAACTCGGCTGCCGATGAGGTATTAATAGGTCCATGATGAGAATACTGGCTGTAGATCCTGGCAGTAAGAATTTAGGAATCGCATTGAGCGATCCGACAGGCACGATCGCTGGTCCTTTGAAAGTGCTGAAACATGTTTCCAGACCTGCAAATGCAGCTGCTATTATTGAGCTTGCCGAACAGCATGAAACTGAGGTGATCTTGGTTGGCCAATCCCTCGATCAAGATGGTCAACCCACTTTCGAAGGACGGCGAGCTGCACGATTAGCTGCAGAGATACAATCACAGACTGAATTACGAGTCGTGTTATGGGATGAAAGTTTGAGCACAGCTGCAGCCCGTGAAGCACAAATTGAGATGGGCACCTCTCGCCGCAAGCGTCAGGGCCATCTGGATGATTTAGCAGCAACTGTGATCCTGCAATCATTCCTCGATGCCCGGGTAGATCAACACTGAGCTTTACATAAATATGGTTACTGCCTGTGATAAACAGATCCAGATCAAGGAGTGTCAGGTTCAATTGAGATGAGCAAACGACGCAATCGAGTTGGGCTGACCGTATCAGTTGGATGTGCAGTAATACTCTGCCTGGGAGCTTGCCTGCTGTTCGCTGGCTACCTGGAGGTTACCCGGCGGGTCGAGACAGCCTTTGGGCCTCCTGCATCAGCGCTGGACCCGATCCAACGTCTGCGGCTTTCCGCACAGCTGATTTTGCAGAGCGATCAAATAAACCAACCCACCAATCCGCTGGGAGATAGTGCAACTTTCGAGATCCCCCTCGGCCAATCACCTCTCATTATCGCTTCCCAGCTCGAATCATATGGGTTGATTTCAAATGCGCAGGCATTTATCGTTTATCTTACTTACACCGGCCTCGATACCACCCTCCAGGCTGGTGAATACACCCTCAGCCCGGCAGACAGCCCGCTGGAGATCGCTCATATCCTGCAAGATGCAACTCCCAGTGAGGTCACCCTATCCATTCTTTCCGGTTGGAGAATGGAGGAAATTGCTGCCACTTTACCATTCTCCGGTCTTGAATTTTCCCCAGAGGAGTTTCTAAGCGCGGCCAGCATGCCTGGCAGTTTCACAAACCTGCCACAGGGTTTCCCTCAGGGTGGGACTCTGGAAGGCTTTTTTTCCCCAGGTTCTTATCGCCTTCCCCGACAAACAGCGGCAGTTCAATTGATCAGCATTTTGCTTGACGAGTTCATTTCTCACCTCACGCCAGAATTGCTTAACGGTATTCAGAACCAGGGCTTGGATGTTTACCAGGCAGTTTCCTTGGCTGCGATCGTCGAACGTGAAGCAGTTGTCGGAGAAGAAATGCCAATGATCGCTTCCGTTTTTCTTAACCGCCTGGAAATCGGGATGCCTTTAGAAGCGGACTCAACGGTCCAGTATGCGCGCGGTTTCAATCAAGAGCAGAACACCTGGTGGACCAATCCATTGAGCAGTCGTGATCTGCAGTTTGACTCCCCCTATAATACATATTTGTACCCGGGATTAACTCCCGGGTCGATCGCCAATCCCAGCTTACGTGCCTTGCGAGCGGTTGCTTTTCCAGCCCAATCCCCTTATTATTTTTTCCGGGCTACCTGTGATGAATCTGGGGTACACACTTTTTCTGAGACTTTCGAGCAACATCTGAGCAAGAATTGTCCTTAAGGTCAGTTGCTAATCTTAGTACCAAGTTCCCCTTGTGCATGTCCATAAACCAAATATGATTAAGTGGGAAATCTCTTATGAAGACTAGCTTACTATTACTGCTCATCGCCGGGCTGATATTCACAGCTGGTTATTCACCGTTTGATGATCAGGACAATCTTGCTGCCTGGCCGACCATTGGCACCGCGCTTGTTGTCGGAGGTCTGGACAGTCCTGTTCACATCACGCATGCGGATGATGGCAGTGGGCGCATATTTGTGGTTGAACAGCCAGGTAAGATTAAAATCTTGCTCAACGGCGCCATCCAATCTACATTCCTGGACATTTCTGGCCGGGTAAGATCTCCATCGAATGGCGGTGGGAATGAGCAAGGTTTGCTCAGTGTTGCCTTTCCACCCATGTATGGACCCTCACACCCATACTTCTATGTCTATTACACGCAGCTGGATGGAAACAATATTGTCTCACGCTTTTCAGTCGGCGGGAATCCCGATCTCGCTTTCCCGGGTACTGAAGAAATAATCCTGGAATTGCCACACCCAACCTACAGCAACCATAATGGTGGTCAGATTGCATTCGGACCGGACAATTACCTTTATATTGGAACTGGTGATGGCGGTGGTGGAGGAGATCCGCAGGGCAACGCACAGAATCCAGGTTCATTGCTGGGAAAAATGCTGCGCATCGATGTGGACCTGCAGAATTACCTGCCAGCGACTGGTGATTTCAAGATCTAT
>DATKXE010000605.1:0-3325 GCA_035529195.1 Anaerolineales bacterium | reverse complement strand
CAGTGGTTGGTTGGGTGCGGTTGGCAAAGAAAAGGTATGCCCCGCAGGCGATCACTAATACAGCAATCACTCCCAGAATGATCCAGGTGCGAGTTTTTGAGGCGGATTTAGGTGCTTCAATAGATTGAGCTGCAGCTGGCTTTTCTTGTGCTAGGCTGCTCCCGCAAAAGGCGCAAGTTTTTTCGTGATCGGGATTCTCTTCACCACAGTGCGGACAGGGGATCATCTCAACCGGTCCTGTTTTATAAGCACCCACAACACGACCGCTCTCCCGTTTGATTCCCTCAACCAAATCGCCTCCGCAATTGTGGCAAACCTCAGTTCCAGCCGGGTTCCTAGAACCACAGAATGGACAGTGGATATCCGCTCCTGCTTCAGCTTGAGCAATTTTCTGCTCGTCAGTGATTATTTCTTGTCGTTCTGCCTGTTCGAATTCCACATCATCTGGCTGTGGGGCACCACAATTCCCACAATGCTGATCGGGTCCTGGATTAATCCCATTACAATTCGGGCAGGTCCACTGCAGTTCAATATGTCCGATCTTCTTACGCGCCATTTTTAATCAGTCTCCTAAAAGATCGCTTTATTTAGCGTATTAATATCCGGGATCAATTCTATCAAACCCAATTGCTGCCTGACTTTTCATCCCTGCAAGCCAACCTACAATTCAAAGGAAATTAATTGGATAGCAGAAAGTTGATCTTTAGATTGACGATATTGATTCGAGATAAAACAAAAACTCACCCGGCTAATAATAACTGCAGCTGAGTGAATCCTTATCGTTAGATTTTAATCTACTCCTATTGCCTGGCGAACCTGAGCGATTTTTGGTCGAGATATTTTACGCGCTTTTTCAGCACCTTGCAGAAGAATCTGTTCAAGATATTCCCGATCCTCCATATATCGCTCGTACTTATCCCTCGCTTCTGAAAACTCGATTTCCAGCAATTCGAAAAGTTCAGTTTTTATCTGGCTATACGCCAGACCTCCTTGGAGATACCCTTCCCTTACACGTTGGACATCCTCGGTTGAGGCAAAATGTTTATAAATCGCAAATACATTGTCTGTTTCTGGATCTTTCGGCTCCTCGGGGCGCCGAGAATCGGTCACAATGCGCATCACCCTTTTTCGTACTTCTTTCGATTGGGCAAACATCGGGATTACATTATCATAACTCTTGCTCATTTTGCGCCCATCCACGCCCGGTATCGTCATTACCTCTTCCCGAATGACTGCTTCGGGTAATGTCAAAACTTCACCATACGCACTGTTTATCGCTTGTGCGATATCGCGTGCGATCTCGATGTGCTGTTTCTGATCCAATCCAACTGGAACGTAATTGGTATCAAACAGTAAAATATCCGCAGCCATTAATGTCGGATAGAAGAACAATCCTGCATAAATCCCCTCATCCGGGGAAAGCCCTCGTTCAACATTATCATCCACTGCAGCTTTATAGGCATGCGCCCGATTTAACAGACCCTTTGAAGTAAAGCATGATAGTATCCAGGTCAGTTCCATAACCTCTGGAATGTCGGACTGCCGGTAGAAAATTACTTTGTCAGGATCGAGTCCCAAAGCCAGCCAAGTCGCAGCCACATCATATGTTAAGTGCTTCATATCATCGCCAACTTTGACAGTAGTCAAAGCATGATAATCAGCGATGAAATACATAGCCTGGTATTCCTGGGCTAATTCCAATGCCGGCCGAATCATCCCCAAGAAGTTCCCGATGTGTGGAGTCCCGGAAGGTTTTATTCCGGTTAATGCAATTTCATTTGACATGGAAGATACCTTTTCTCCTGATAATGGTAGATTGTATCAATAGAGCTCTTTATATTCAACTGGTTTCATCAACCCCAAATCGATTTTGGAAATCTCATCCGGTCCTAACTCCATCAAGGAAACCTGAACTGCCTGAACCTCTTGGCGCAGCTTCTCGATATTGATACCCCGACAGGTATCAGGCAGAGGTCCGAGCCATTTCCGCAACCTAAAAAACATCTTCACCGCACCATTATAATTTCCACGTTCGATTTGATAATATGCAACTGAGACTTGCAGAATCGCGCGGTATAAATCCCGCCCCGGACTCTGATCCTCCATCCAGGCTCGCTCAAATGAGTCATGCGCTTGAAAATATTTACCGCGATTGAATTCTCGCAGGCCTTTTTTCCCGAAATGGGACAGCTCTTCCTGGCAAGTTTTTATTAATTCAGCCACGTCGATTACCTTGGCATTCTCGGAAAGCAAATCTGGTAGATTCTTCATAAAATTTGATCGCGCCACAGAAAGATCTGCGCCAGCCTGCTTGGCTGCAAGCAGCTTCTCTTGGTCAACATGCGGTCCGTAGCAAAGCACAGGAATTCCTCGCGTTGCTGGCACCGATGTGATCAAGGATATCCAATCCAAGCTAGGAATTGACTTGTTAGCTAAATCGAAGATGATCAAGGCTGGTCTCAATGCGGTGATACGTTCGATTAACATCGCCTCCATGCCATGAACAGGTTCAGCTCGTTGATGCTTCAAAGCTGAATCTTCGACACCAACGTTCTGGTCTGAGATCTCCCACTCTACAAATTCAAAGCCCAATTCCTGTGCGACGCTTTCAATACGGACCGCAGTGATTAAATCTTCAACACATACCAATATAATGGGGTGATCTTTCATACTTATCTACCTTGAACGCAGCCAAATTCTGCTGAGTAATTATCAATACGCAAGAAACAAAAATATCCGATCAGGCTGTTCCTTCCCGGGTATTTCTACCCGAAATTTTCTCTAAATGTTCAACAATCCTGATCAATTCCATCAAGAGTGGACTGGACCCATGCTTTTCAAAAGCTTGGATCAACTGCTCATAATACCAGAGTGTGCCATCTTTGCCACCATTAAATCCAGCCCAGGCATCATCCCCTTCCCGGCGGACATCGCGCAGAGTGGCCCGTGCGTTATAAACTTTATCCGCCAAAGAGACTCTGATCGCGGACGGGCTCGCATTGTGAATTGAGTTAATATATGCTTCCTTCCTAATGTGCCAGGGAGGTTTTGGGTCTGTGTGAGAATCAGATACCGCAAGCACAATCTCGGCGACAGGTGTGCCAAATCGCAGCCTGATTTCTTCCAATGTTTCCAATCCGCCCTGGTCTTCAACCGCATCATGCAGGAGAGCTGCGATTGCTTCATCCTCTGTTCCCCCATCTTCAAGCACTATCCCAGTGACACCCAACAAATGAGCGATATAAGGAACCCCAGATCGCTTCCGTTTTTGGTTGGCATGCAGGCGAGCTGCATATACCAAAGCATCCTCAAACCGCTTTGTTAG
>DATKXE010000604.1:0-3589 GCA_035529195.1 Anaerolineales bacterium | reverse complement strand
AAACGCTGAAAGCCGGATTCGGTTCAACCCGCCCGGCAGTTGATGCAGGCTGGACTGACCTGGAAACCATGATCGGTCAGAGCGGAAAAATGGTAAATCCAGAAATCTATATCGGAGTTGGCCTTTCGGGTGAACAACAGCACATGGTGGGCATCACAGGTGCAAAAATGATGATCGCTATCAATAACGATCCCAAGGCACCAGTCTTCGAGCAGGTGGATTACGGGATAGTCGAAGATTGCCGGGTCTTCATACCTGCTTTGGTTGAAAGGCTAAAAAATCTAAAATCTCATGCCGGGAGGGTAGCTGATGTCATTTGAGCGTCTATTAAATCCGGGGACAATTGCTACTTTCGGTGGTGCAAATGCTGCAGAGGTGATCCGCCAGAGCGAGCTGATGGGATACCAGGGAGAGATATGGCCAGTCCATCCCAAGAAGACAGAGATCTTGGGGCGCAAGGTCTACCGGTCGGTTGAAGAGCTGCCAGGAAGCCCCGATGCTGCCTATATTGGGGTTAATCGCAACCTCACCATCGACATTATCAGGGATCTCGCCGCGCGGGATGCTGGTGGTGCGATCTGCTATGCGACCGGTTTTGTCGAGGTGGGCGATGAAGGTGCCGAACTCCAGGCACAACTTCTCGAAGCCTCGGGAGATATGCCCCTGATTGGGCCGAATTGCTACGGGATGCTCAATTATCTCAATGGGGCGATGCTCTGGCCTGACCAGCAGGGTGGACGGCGAGTCGATGAGGGTGTGGCCATTATCACCATGTCCTCGAATGTGGGTTTCAACCTCACCATGCAGCGCCGCGGTCTGCCGATTGCCTACATGGTTTCACTGGGTAACAGGTTGAAGTTCGATCTCCATGATGCGATTAACATCTTCGCGCAGCAGGACCAGGTAACCGCATTGGGGCTCTTCTTGGAAACAATGCCCGACCCCAAGGCATTTGAGCAGGCTGTCAATTTCGCGCGAGAGCTGGGCAAACCCATCGTCGCCATGAAGGTCGGCCGCTCCGATGTCGCCCAAAAAATGGTTGTGTCGCATACGGCTTCGCTGGCCGGTTCCGATGTCCTGGTCAGCGCGCTCTTCAAACGCCTCGGTGTGGCTCGAGTTAATTCCCTGGAAGCACTCATTGAAGCCTTGAAGGTGCTGCATGTGCTCGGTCCATTAAAGGGCGGTCGGATGGCAGCAGGGAGCACCTCAGGTGGCGATCTCACGCTGCTCGCCGATGGCATGGGTCCAGGATTAACCATGCCCCCGCTGTCCGCAGATGTGACCCAACGCTTGCGTGAGACGGTCCATGAGCGGATCGTGCCTGCCAATCCATTCGATTTCCAGATGTTCGACTGGAATGACGAAGAGCAAAACGCGAAGAACTTTGCCGCTTTACTATCTGAAGACTTCGACGTTGCCTTGTGTTTGCTCGATTATCCCAGGGAAGACCTCTGTGACCAATCTACCTGGAGTGGTGCTGAGAGGGGATTTGTCCGGGCAGCCCAGCAAACCGGCACCAAGGCCGCGATTCTGGCGACCTTCTCAGATACGATTACAGAGTCAGTGGCAGCGCGCTTAATGAAAGATGGCGTTGCTATGCTGGCTGGCATCGATGCTGGACTGGCAGGCATCCAGGCTGCAGTCGATGTGGGCGCGGCCTGGAAACAGCCGCTCAATCTACCACTGCTCCCGAAATCAGGCCTGGATCAGGATGGTTCGGTAGAGGTGATGGACGAAGCCGAATCCAAGAGCTTTCTCGCCGGGTTTGGCGTACCGGTTCCCGCGGGGCAGGTCGTTCACTCGGCTGAAGAGGCAGCCGCCGCGGCTGGGGAGTTGGGTTATCCAGTCGTCGTTAAGGCATTAGGCATCGCTCACAAGACAGATGTAGGAGGTGTCAAACTCAACCTTGGCAGCGCAGACGAGGTGTCGGCGGCGGTGATGGGGATGACCGGTTTCTCAGAGTCCTATCTGGTTGAGAAAATGGTCGAAGGAGCCGTGGCGGAGGTCATTGTCGGTATTGCCCATGATGAGCAGTTCGGGCCGTATCTTTTGGTCGGAGGCGGTGGAATTCTGGTCGAGATGATGAAAGACAGCGCATCAATCCTTTTACCGACCTCCAGAGAGCGGGTGTTACGTGAATTAGGCCAGCTGAATTGTTCACCTCTTTTTACAGGTTTCCGAGGAGCTCCACCTGCTGACCTGAACGCCGCCGCGGATGTCATCCTGGCGGTTGCGGGCATAGTAGAGAACGACCCGTCTTCCATTATCGAGCTGGATATCAATCCCTTGCTGCTCATGGCGGAAGGCCAGGGGGTGGTTGCGGCTGATGCTTATATCAGCCTGAATGTGAATACCAAGAGCGACCTTGCAAAATGACCCAATCGGTTAGGAAAATCATAATGCGTGGCTTCCTAAAGACCAACAGAAATGATCAGATACTCGAGAACGCCCTGGACCAGCCAAAAGCCAATGCCCAATCAATTCGAATATTAGGCAGGATTATGGCACCAGGGGGTCACAGCTCGGACGAACTGCACCTCGCGTTAGCCCCGGATGCCGACGTGCCTCCATACAGTATTGATGTGTTCCACAGTTATAAATTCAATCAGATCAAAAGCACCGAAAAGTAATGCTCCGAGATAGTGGCTCGGACCTGCGGTGGAAAGGACCCAAGCACATGAAATCCAACGGCAATAAGATCGAGAAAATAATCGTCGATAAGGCGCTAGAGATGGGTGCAACGTTGGCGGGAATCGCGACCATCGCTGATCTGAAAGCTTCCCCATCTTATGAGATCTACAGCAAAAAGCCGTTCTACGAAGAATACGATCCATCATCCCCAGATTACCATGAATTCAAGGAGGTCGAATGGCGCGAGGAGCACAAATCAGTGCTGGTGTGGGCTTTGGCCCATCCGGCATCCGAACCGGTACTCGATTGGTGGAGCTTGAAGGTTAAGGGCTTTACCCTCGGCAATGGTGTGATGAGGATGCAGTCGAGAAAAATGCGCATATGGATGGAGGGTGAACTGGGCATAAAGGCCTTTTCTCTGCCGTATCAGATCGAGTACGGGGGAGCTTTCCTCAAGGATTCCGCCCATCTGGCTGGTTTGGGGGTGATCGGCAAAAACAACCTACTGGTAACTCCAGAGTTTGGAACGCGAGTCCGTCTTCGAGGGATCTTCATCGAAGCTGAGCTCAAGCCAACCGGTCCTATCGACTTCGACCCGTGCAATGGCTGCAGCAGGCCCTGCCACCGCGCTTGTCCGAGAGATGCGTTCCGCAGCGGGGCCTTTGAGAGGGCATTGTGCAAGGATGAGAATGACGAACGCTATGCCAATGAGCAACTGATGGATGGTTCGGTTTTTGGGATCGAAGAGGCCAGCATGGTCATGAAGCCCTGCCGGTACTGCGAGCTCGCCTGCCCCGTCGCGCAAGGTGTCTGAATTTGAATCACAGCTCCACCATTCGAGCTCCATCGCCCTGGGCGAGTATTTTCAGAAACCACTTATTATGATTCAGAGGTAGATGAAGATGCTGGGCATGAGCTAGGCGCTAAGAGTCTTCCCTTTGACGAAGTCCTGGCCGAA
>DATKXE010000603.1:0-8884 GCA_035529195.1 Anaerolineales bacterium | reverse complement strand
ACACAAGGACAGGTCACACCCACCATCGATCGAACTGCAACGGTCTCAGCGCTATTAACCGAAGCAGCTTCGGGAAGATTGACCCCAACACCAACTGCATCCAGTCTTCCTGATACTGGGTTTGCAGAAGATGTCGGGATTCCTGCTATGGTAGGCCTGGCATTATTATTAGTTGTCATTATTTTCCTGGCCAGACGGTTGCGAACAGCCAGTTGATGTAAATATAAAGGAGGATGCCTGATTTTAGGCATCCTCCATTCTTTATTTTTGGGACTGGGATTGGCGGGAAATATGGATTATCAGGTCGTACCTGCTGCAACCTGCTCACCGAAATTCAACAGGTTTTGAACCACCTCCGGACTACGACCTTCTGCATAAACCCGCAGAACAGGTTCAGTCCCCGAAGGTCGAATTAACAACCAAGAATCGTCCTCCAAGATATACTTAACACCATCAACTGATTGAACCTCAATCACCTTTAAACCACCGATTTCCGGTGGTTTATTTTCATTTAGCTGCTGGGTCATTTGTTCTTTGGATATTGGTTGGCTCAATCTAAGATCGGTACGCTGATAATGAACCGGTCCATATTTTGTGACCAGGTCTGCCACTAATTCAGATAGGGAGACTCCCAGCTTAGATACCATCTCAATCAGCAAGAGGGCCATTAAGGCCCCATCGCCTTCTGGAATGTGCCCCCGAAACGATATGCCACCTGATTCCTCTCCACCAATCAAAATATCTTCCTTAAGCATATAATCTGCGATGTAGTTGAATCCTACCGGTGTTTCGTAAACAGGTAAATCATGATCCTTTGCCAGACGATCAATCATGCGGGTCGTGGAAACTGTGCGCACCGCTGGCCCTCGCCAACCTCTCTCTTCGATCAAATACCTCATCGCTAAGGTCATAATCTTGTGAGGGTCGATGAAGTTGCCACGTTCATCCATTGCTCCGATCCGGTCGCCATCCCCATCTGTGGCTAAGCCGATATCTCCCATGCCTGTACCAATCGCACCTGCCAGAGGCCCCAAGTAACGGGCAATTGGCTCTGGGTGAACTCCGCCGAAGCCGGGGTTCATATCCCCGCGAATCTCACGGACTTCGCACCCTGTTCCTTTAAGAACACCTTTGATGATGCCTCTACCTGACCCGAACATGGAGTCAACCACGATGCGTTGTGGATTGTCAGCAATAGCGTCGAAATCGATCAGCTTTCGCAGATGATCGTAATAACGTGGTAGGGGATTGAAGCGCTGAAGCAGACCTATGCTTCGAGCTTGCTGGTAATCCATCATGTTCGGTCCGCGACCACGTTCCTCATTGTCGTTGAGGTAGACTTCAACCCGCCGGCATTGTTCCCGTAATGCAGAACCACCATAGGAGGCCTTTAATTTAACTCCATTGTAGCGGGGTGCATTATGTGAAGCTGTGATCACGATACCCGCAATAGCACCCATATCCCTCACGGTGAAAGATACTGCGGGTGTAGGCGCGTCTCCTTGCGTAAGGTATACGGTATAACCATTTCCAGCCAGCACCCGTCCTACCTCAGCTGCATAACGGTCAGAGAGGAAGCGGGTATCGAAACCTACAACCATCTTTTTAGTATCGATGGATTTTCCTGCAGGAGCACCGACATTCCACGAGTCTGACTTAACAGCATCCGCGATGGCCTGGGCAACTAAACGCAAATTGTGGAATGTGAATGTATCTGAAATTACAGCCCGCCAACCATCTGTACCAAAGTGAATGGGCATTGTTGTATACCTCTCGTATGAATATTTAATTAGATTCTAACACCTCTAAGCATGATCTCCCTGATTTTTTCGGTTCATGCTAAAATGAGTCTATGAGCCCCGAGGTAGATAATAAATTGCGCTTCCTATCTCAGGTTGAGGTTTTCCAAGACCTGAGCGACGAGCAGCTGGCAGCGATTGCTCCCAGGTTTAATGTTTTACTTCTTGAGCCCTGGCAACCACTTTTTGCTGGTCGAAATGCAGTCGAAGATTTCTATATCATCCAATCGGGAAAAGTATTTATTTATGGTGAAGAGGAGGCTGAACAACAGGATCCGCTCGGTCCGGGTGGGTATTTTATTGAGGAAGCTTACTTATATGGGCATACTGTGAAGGCTTTCATCACAAGCGATCAGCCGACTGAGCTACTCCATATTGATGAAGAAGAGTTTTACCGTTTGTTATTGGATTTTCCGGAGATCAAACCCTGGATGGCTCGCAGTCCCGAGAGTCAACAATTGGTTAAATCCGGAAAATTTTCCTGGGTAGGAGAAGATGAAATAATCGCCTACGTAGCCCGGAAACATGAAGCGATTTTAATTTTCAGTTTAATAGGACCGGTAATCATCAGCATGGCGGCATTAACAATAATATTTGCAGTTTCTGCTGCAAGTGCCTCGAATACGATTTGGACAACAGGTGCGGTGTGTTCAATTGGGTTAGCGCTGTTTGCCGTATTGTGGGCAATCTGGAATTGGATAGATTGGGGTAATGATTACTACATTACAACCAACCAGCGCGTGGTTTGGGTTGAAAAAGTGATCTGGTTTTATGAGAGCAGAGATGAAGCACCCTTGACAACCATTTTGGCAGTCAATACAAAAAGCACATTATTGGGTCGAACGTTCCACTATGGCGATGTGATCGTCAAGACATTTACGGGTGAGATAATCTTTCGCAACTTAAAAGATCCCCAAGGCATGATCAAGTTCATCAATGAGTACCGGGAGAAGATACAAAAGGGATCTGAGCGACGGGAAAAGCGGGAGATTGATCAAGAACTGCGGACACGATTAGGCTGGGAAGAAAGTGAAGATTCTGGTGTGGTAGGTGAGGAATGGACTGGGAAAGAAGCAGACAAGGGTGTCGAGCAGAAGGACAGCGTCACGCAGAAATCATTCGGTCACATCTTCACAATGCGCTTTGAAGAGGGCGATGTGATCACTTATCGCAAATATTGGCCTACCTTATTCGGGAAAATATGGCTGCCATCATTATTGATTTTCTTAGCAATTTTGGGGATGGTTATTATCACAAATTTGTTCCTGCGAGGTCAAACTACGGCTCAAACAGCTGAAATATTGTTGGGATTATGTATGGCATTCATCCTGTTGGTTCTGATTCCATGGTGGCTTTACCGTTACATAGATTGGCGCAATGATATTTATCAAGTGACAGATAAATTTATTATTGATATCGAACGCAAACCTCTGGGGACAGAAGTGAAGAAAGCAGCTCCACTGGAAAATATTCTCAGTTTAGAGCATGAAAGGGCTGGTTTTTTTGGTTATATGCTTAATTATGGATTGGTCACGATCAATGTTGGAGAAACCCAATTCGTTTTCAGAAACGTGCATGAACCTGCCAGGATCCAGCAAGATATTTTTCACCGCATATACTCACAGCGCCGAGATAAAGAGAAAGTTGACGCGCTAAAACAAAGGCAGCGCTTTGTGGATGTGATCGAGGTCTACCACGAGAATGCAGACGAGGTCGAAGAAGACGATTACTATGATGATTATGACGATGATTTCGAGGTAGAATAAGGGCCTGATGGCTATCCGTGAGATTATTACCTTGCCTCATGAAACCCTGCGCCGCAAAGCGCGCAAGGTGACTTCATTTGGAGCGGAGCTGCAATCCCTGATCGATGATATGGTGGATACGATGCGGGTTGCACCTGGGGTGGGTTTAGCTGCGCCACAGATGAATGTCCCGCTGCGTGTGATCGTTGTCGAGTTCAATGACAGTGAGGATGAAGAGGCACCACCAAAACTATATATATACGTCAATCCGAAAATCACCCTTTCTTCAGCCGACGAGGAGGTCGGCACTGAAGGTTGCTTGTCGATTCCGGGGATCGTGGGTGACGTCAGCCGTCCGATAACGATAACGGTTAAAGGTCTGAATCGTCATGGCCAGCCAATGAAATTGAAAGCTTCCGGGTGGCTGGCACGGATTTTCCTGCACGAGGTAGATCACTTGAATGGCGTCCTATTTGTTGACCGCGCTGAAAAAGTATGGCCTATCGAGGGTGAGACGACCCAAATCGGACTAGCTGACTGAGACCTGCTTGACAAAACCATAATATTACATGCCACGGCGCTTACCCCTCCGTGGCATTTGTATGAAAAATGTATCTCAAACACCTATCACTGACAAATTTTCGTAATTTTGCCCGGCTAGATATGGGTTTTTCCAATGGACCGCTGCTGCTGGTGGGAGCTAATGGTCAAGGAAAAACAAGTCTGTTAGAGGCGATCTATTACCTGGCAACATTCACTTCTTTTCATGCCATCCATGATCGGGAGCTGGTAAATTTTGTGGCAGCGCGTGAGCCACTGGCAGTTGGTCGCATTATCGCCCAGTTTGAGCGAGGTGGTTCACAAAGCCAATTGGAAATCCGGATCATCAAGGAAACCAACGGCATTAATGGCTCCTCCCGAATCCGCAAAGAAATTTTGCTGGATGGCTTGAAGATGAAATTGGGTGACGCTGTGGGTCAATTTATGGCGGTCCTATTCTTACCCCAAATGGTGACTGTGATAGAGGGGCCTCCTGAAGAGAGACGCCGTTTCCTCAACTTGGCCATGTCACAAGTGATCCCGGATTTCAACCGGACTTTGGCAGATTACATGCAGGCATTATCCCAGCGTAATGCGTTATTAAAGCAGCTCCAGGAGTTTGGGGGCGATGCCGATCAGCTGAATTATTGGGATGATCTTTTGGTTTCAAAAGGTTCAAGCCTGATTTACAACCGGATTCAAGCTGTACAGCAATTAGCTCGTATCGCAACCCCTAACCACCGGGATTTAACCAGAGGGAAAGCAATTCTGCGATTATCTTATCAACCAGCTTACGATCCCGTACCAGAAACTCCAGGACAAATTTCATTACCCTTAGATGATCCTGTAGACCGAGGTGGTTTGACTATGGATGAAATCCAGCAGGGATTTGCACAACGTTTGGTTGTTCAGCGAAGCGTGGATATTGCCAGGGGAGTTACCACCTTGGGGCCCCATCGTGATGAGCTCAGATTCCTGGAAAATGGGATCGACCTCGGTATTTATGGCTCTCGAGGGCAGGTGCGGACTGCAATGTTGGCGGTTAAGATTGCTGAGATGACCTGGATGGAAGAAAAAACCAAACACTCACCGGTATTATTGCTGGATGAAGCTTTAGCAGAACTAGATCCCACCAGGCGGGAAGATTTGCTGAATCGAATTACCAGAGGTGGACAAACCTTGTTGACAACAACTGACCTGGATTTATTTACAGCGGGTTTTATCGGCAATGCAACGCTCTGGGAAGTACAGGATGGTCGTATTGAACAGTTATCCAAATAATATTTTTGAGAGCACCTTCAATTATATCCAAGTGGCCTCTTTGCAGGGATGCCTACCCGGCGGGGGAAGCGATCTGGTGTAGCCGCGATTTTCTCGATTACAACCAAATAGCGTTCTTCTTCAACGCCAGGAAGAGTCACTGGAATTAACTGCTTAACCTGACCACCCAGGAGGTGAATCGCAGCTTGGGCGGATTGAGCTTCTGCGGGACCACTTTCACCTTTCATTGCCAGAGCGTAACCTCCCATGCGAACGAGTGGGAGCAGGTATTCAACCAGGATAGGTAATGCCGCGACGGCTCTGGCGATTACCCAATCACATTGTTCCCGGATTTCTGACCGCTGGGCAACAATTTCAGCACGTTCCTGGATGATCTCAACATTATTGATCTCAACTGCCTCGCAGATATGCTGGCAGAAAACTGCTTTTTTGGCCACAGATTCGACCAAGGTCAATTTAATTTTTGGATTGAGAATTTTCAAGGGGATTCCAGGAAAACCTGCTCCTGTGCCAACATCGATGACTCGATTTGTGGGAGTGTCACGCATCGCCAAGGTGCAAGAAAGTGAATCCAGGAAATGTTTGAGTCTGATCTGCTGTGGATTATCGATGGCAGTAAGGTTATAGCGAGCATTCCATTCCATCAGCTCACTTTCATAGGTCTCAAAAGCAGCTTGTTGAGATGCGGAAATGCGGATCCCGAATAAATTCCAGGCATTTTCAATCAAATCTTCCATAGGTTAGGAATTATACCCCTTGAAATTCGTGTTATTGTTTTGTGGGTTACTAAAAAAAATAGACCCCATCCAGGAGAGATATTATGGATGGGGTGTTCCCTGGCTTGCTGTTCGTTTTGTTATTTCTCTTGATCTGGTTCTTCCTCTGGTGGTAAGGCCTCAGATTCTGCCGCGGATCGATTCTCTTTCCCTCTCCGGCGCCGGTTTCGAAGCCCACGGATGATAAAGAATAATGGAACACCGATGATTAATATGATGGGCAGGTAAAACAAAGCCAGCCAAATGCCGATTTTAACCAACCCCTGAAGGGCGATGATCAAAGATTGAATTGCATCCTTAATCACGCCAATTGGTTCCCATCCCCCAATGGATATTGGCTGGATGACCTCGTTGGGAATTAATTCGACGCTGATTGCTGATAATTTTGCTGAATTCTCAAGATACTGGATCTGTCCCGTAAGCACTTCAATCTGTTCCCGGACGCGGGTTAATTGGTCGAAGACATTCAAAACATCCTCGGTCCTGTTCGCTGATTCCATGATCTGCATCAGCTGCGCTTCGGCAGCCTCTAAATTGGTCAATCGTGATTGCAGATCGGTATAATCGCTGGTTACATCCTGGCTGTGAATGTTCTTGTTGAGCGGTAAACGGTCACTTTCTGCTTCAATCCTTACCAGTGCCTCTTCCAAATGATCTGCTGGTACTCGAATTGTTATCGCAGCCCTGGGTACTTCCTGCCCATCCGAGGTCCGGGTTTGGTAAAGGTTTGCGCTGACAACAAAACCACCCATCTCTTCTGCCAAGCGGCTGATTGATTCCATCGATTCGTCCGGTGCATCCACTACTATCTCCAGGTCTGCATTTTTAATCACAATACGTTCAACAGAATCAATAACGTTTGAATCCAGCATCGATTCCTCATTAATCGCACGTGGTTCAGCCGCAGGAGATTCGGCAAATATAGCCTCATCTGCAAAGCCAGATTCAACCCCTGAAATTGCTGATCGCTGGGGGGAGGCACAGGCAACCAGTAAGAGGGCTAGTAGACTAATTGATAGGAAAAATTTGTTGTTCATTGGTAATCCTCCAATATAAATTCCCTCTTAGGACGCCTGATGGTTGGGATAAGTTCCCGGAGAATTTTCATAGCTTCTTCTGAGCAAATAAAATCACCAACCTGCGCTCAATCGCTGGATATGCCGTGGGGGTAATTTCGCAGATCGCATCCTGTCTTGCACGCTTTGGATGTCGTAAGCCACCCTGCGGGAGGTCCATGTCTGACGATCGGGATCAAAAATCGCGTAGGCAGCACGCGGATCATGATCGCGAGGTTGTCCAACTGAGCCAGGGTTGAATATTGCTCGTGGGATCATAGCTGTCGAATACCCAACTTGGGGGATAGACAGGTCAGCATTCTTCTTCTCATTTTGTTTTTGGAATCTCAAGGGTAAGTGGCTGTGACCCACGAAGCAGTAGGGGGTATCAAAATGATTGAAATTGAGTAATGCTGTGTGTGAGTCAAGAACATATTCCCAAATGGGCTGACGGGGGCTGCCATGTGCCAGGTAGACTGAATCAATGACGGTATGGGAAGTTAACCCGTTCAGAAATTCCACATACCGCGGCTCGATCACACTTTGAGTCCAGAGCACTCCCATGCGAGCTTCGGCGTTAAATGATGCGATCTCGATTATTCCAGATACTGCTGCATCATGATTACCAAGCAGGCAAACCAAACCCGGAAGCTGTTGGATACGCTGGATGCATTGGTTGGGATCAGGGCCATACCCAACAAGATCTCCCAGACACCAGACGGCATCCACCTGACCAGCATCCACCAACACTGCCTCAAGGGCAGATAGATTGGAGTGGATATCAGAGATAATTAGGATTCGCATGGCTGCTCGGGGGCGGCTCCGTCTGAGAGTAATGGACCAGCTGGCGTTATTATACTCTTTTCCAAATCTGGTAAATTGCTTGATTCCCCCCCTCGCCGTCTGAATAAAAACTATCCAATATCTTATAACCAGTATCTGCAGCTATAGATTCGAGCTCGGTCGAGTCATAGACGTGTACATACCGCAGCCCGTGCCCACCAGAACGCCAATCAATTAGATAATCCCCATCTTCTACTTGCTCGGTAGTTATCCCAATTTGCTCCCAGGGTTGAATCCTGCTCCTGAGCCGAGGGCTATTCAAGAACTGCCACTCTGAATGGATAAAGCGACCACCTGGAGCAGTAAGTTTTCTGATTTTATGGAGGATTTGCTTTCGAAGAACAAAACTGGGCATATGGTGCAAAACCGCAAATGCAAGGACGAGGTCATATTTGTCCACCGGAAGGTTTGCATCCCAGTCGGTTGAGGAGAGATCTCCCTGTACCAAGGCAATATGCTCTCCCCCAGGGAGATTTCCCCGAGCTATTTTCAAGAAATCGGTATTTGAATCCAGCCCGGTGTATATACCCTGGTGACCTCTACCAAATAGTTCATTACCAAATTGCCCATTACCGCATCCCAGTTCTAAGACAGTTTCTTGACCTGCAATGTGGTCAAATATACACTGCACCCCCGGCTGCAGCCGCTGGCGGGTGGCAGAAAATTGTTGGGAAAAGGTCTGGTAGAATGTACGATTGAGATCAATTAGCATGCCCCTTATATTCTCATCCACTGGTATATTATAAAGGCAGGCTGGACCAAAACTGATCAAATTGATAATCTTATTGTTAAACTGACAGGAATAGAAAATGGTTGACCAAGATTGGGTGCAGACAAAAAACTAT
>DATKXE010000602.1:0-7071 GCA_035529195.1 Anaerolineales bacterium | reverse complement strand
CTGACGAATTGCACAGTCAGGGCGTCCGCTTTGCATTTGGTGGTACCCCCCCGGTTTCTGCCCGGGCACAATCTCTTGGTTTTTTTGAGAAAATTTTTGTTGGTGGCGAACCACCAGAGTTCGTATTAGCTTACTTAAAAGGTCAACCATTAGCATTACAAAATGAGACTGATTTCCCTCAAACGGCGATTGATCGCATCAGATGGAAATCCCCTTACCCCCTGCTTCGCCATCATTTTGGTCTCCCCACGATGAAATCAACCAGGAATGGGATTATACAAATAGCCGAAGCTCAGGCAATTGATGTAATTTCTTTAGGGATTGATCAAGATGCCCAAGAAAATTTTTTTCATCCCGAAAGGCAAGATCCACGCCGCAAAGGAGCTGGAGGGGTCCCGGTTCGGTCAATCGAGGAATACGAGGAATTATTCGCGGCCAGTCGTAGAGGCAATTTTCCTTTATTACGTACCTATTCTGGAACAGACGATTTCTTAGATCTTGCTGAAATCTATGTGGATAGCATCAACATTGCCTGGTGTGCTATCCCCCTATTTTGGTTTAACAAGATGGATGGTCGCGGTCCCTGGGATTTAGCAGGTTCCATACTGGAACACCAACGTATAATGGCATGGTATGGTGAAAGGAATATCCCAGTTGAGCTCAACGAACCCCATCACTGGGGTATGCGCGATGCTCCAGATGTGATATTTGCAGTGTCGGCATTCCTCGCAGCTTACAATGCAAAACATTTTGGAGTAAAGGATTATATTGCCCAATTAATGTTCAATAGTCCACCAGGATTATCAGATGCGATGGATTTAGCAAAAATGCTCGCTGTTTTGGAGCTGGTTGCTCCCCTGGCTGATCAAGACTTCCGGATTTGGCGACAAACACGAACAGGATTGCTGAGTTATCCGTTGGAAATGGATGCTGCCAGGGCACATTTAGTTGCCAGTATTTATTTGCAGATGTCTATCAAACCACATATTGTCCATATCGTTGGGCACACGGAAGCCGATCACGCAGCTACTGCAGAGGATATTATCGAAGCCTCGAATCTCGCTCGTCGAGCAATCGATAATGCTCTGGCTGGACAACCTGATATGCGAGCTGATCCCTTGATCCAAGAACGGCGGGATCGGATAGTTGCTGAAAGCAAAATCACCATCCACGCCATTCGCGATCTGGCTCCACCAGGTGTGGCTGATCCACTGCTTGATCCCAAAAATCTTTCTCGTGCTGTACAATCAGGTATCATGGATGCTCCTCATCTCCGCAACAACCCATACGCCTTGGGAAAAATTAATTCCCGCATTCACAACGGAGCATGTTTGGCGATCGACCACACTGGAAAACCGCTTAATGAGACCGAACGAATATATGACTTATTCAATTAAACAGGAGGTAAAACAAGGCAAGTTGTCGTAACGAAATCTAATTACAAGGATGGATCATGAGCATCTCAACCAGATATACCGTAATCGGAGCTGGTCATGGGGGAAAAGCTATGGCAGCTCATTTATCATTAAAGGGGTGCGAGGTAAATCTCTATAACCGTACACCAGAACACATTGCGGGGATCAAAGCTAGGGGAGGCATCGAGCTGGAGAGCTATGAGGGTGGACCTCATGGATTTGGAAAATTGAATATTGTGACCTCTGATATACAGGAAGCAATAGAAGCAGCGGATGTACTGATGGTTGTAGTTCCTTCTTCTGCTCACGCTAGTATCGCTCGCAATGCGGCTCCATACCTTCAGGATGGACAAATAATCATCCTTCACCCTGGGCGAACATGTGGAGCTCTAGAGGTGGCTAAAGTTATTCGTGATTCCGGAAACAATGCTGATGTAACCATATCTGAAGCTGAGACATTCATTTATGCCAGCCGCTCTGAAGGACCAGCTCAGGTACGCATTTTCAGGATCAAAGACGCGGTCCCGCTGGCAGCCCTACCAGCTGTCAGGACAGAACAAGTCTTAGAAATAGTCAATCAAGCCTATCCCCAATACATTAATGGTATCAATGTTTTACAAACTGGCTTGAATAATATGGGAGCTATTTTCCACCCAACGCTAACTTTGTTAAATGCAGGATGGATTGAATCTACCCACGGAGATTTCCAATTTTACGTTGATGGCGTCACACCATCCGTAGCACGGTTGCTGGAGGTATTAGATCGTGAACGGGTAACCATTGCATCTGCGCTTGGGATCCGCGCCCAAACTGCAATGGACTGGCTACAAATGGCTTATACAACTTCAGGTGGTGACCTCCATGAAGCGATCCATAACCAGCCTGGGTATTATGGCATCAAAGCTCCCAGCTCCCTTAACCACCGTTATATATTCGAAGACGTACCCATGAGCTTGGTCCCAATGGCTTCGATGGCTCAAAGGTATGGAGTCTCTGTGCGCGGCATGGAAAGTATCATCCGCATCGCGTGCATTATTCACCGTACAGATTATTGGCGGCGAGGTCGAACGCTGCGGAAATTAGGCATTGATCGCCTCAGTGTATCTGAATTAACCCAGTATGTCACAGAAGGTCATCGAGATTTTTAGTTATCGATGAGAGATATCATTCTTAAATCAGATACGCCACTATCCGTTACGATCGCTGCGGATCCTCGATTATCGTCAACCGATTACGTTAACGATCAAATCTGGGAATTGACTCTCAATAGTGGGGAACCTCAAGCCCTTGCTTTGCAAACCACTTATGGTCTGCGTGCCACGAAAATGCGTCTGTTTCCTCGGTTTTCCGTTGGACACGATGCAAGCACGAATCCATCGAAATTTGCTAAAGCTCCAATCATTCAGCGAATATTTCCAAATTTCATTGGTATCTCCTTTTCGCCTTTCAGTTCAATAGAGGTCAAAGGTGAATATTGGGTTCCGAATTCTCACGCTGTCGCTGGACGAGTTCGGATATCCAATACAAGTTCCCAAAACCAGCAGATTAAGTTCGAGTTGGTTGCTCTTCTGAATCCATCTGAAGATGGATCTCGAATAATTCCCAATCAGATAGACGGTGTCACTGTACTTTCGGGTTCAACTGAGGACTTAGAACCCGTGGTATTTATCACCGGGGGTTCATCAGCGATCAGCAGCCCTTATCCTGCCCTAACCCACAGTCTTGATTTACCCCCAGGAAATTCCCGTCAGTTCATATGGTGCCAAGCTGCCCTGAACACTCATAGCGATTCTTTCTCATTGACCAGGGAGATAACATCCTGCAATTGGGAGGCGGAGATCGCCAGAATCGAGCTGCAAAATTCCAGTCAGTTGGAAGTTTACACAGGCAACGAAGAATGGGATCAAACATTTCTCTTAGCACAGAAGAACGCTTATGGATTGTTGCTTGGAAAGACATCTAATCTGGAAAAAACATCCTATGTAACCACTCGCGTCCCCGATGATGGTTATTCCATTCGGGGTGACGGGAGTGACTATGGTTCTCAATGGAGCGGTCAGACTCCCATCGATTCTTACTACCTGTCTAACCTGATACTTCCTGCAGCGCCCGCTCTCATGGCGGATATTTTGAACAACCATTTGGAATCCTTCAACGAGAATGGTGAACTCGACTGGAAGCCAGGCCAGGGTGGACAACGAAGCAATCGTTTAGCAACTCCGCTTTTAGCAAACATTGCCTGGAAAATCTATCAAGTCAGTGAAAATAAAGATTTCTTGCGAGAACTCTATCCGCGATTATTAGACTTTTTCTTTTCATGGTTTTCGGATCAGCATGATCGTGATGAAGATGGAATCCCGGAATGGGATCACCCCCTTCAAGCAGGGTTTGAGGAGCATCCGATTTTTGCTCGCTGGCATTCTTGGGCGCAAGGAGTAGATATTACAACAGCTGAAAGTCCTTCCTTGTGTGCATTCCTTTATCATGAATGCCAAGCAATCATCAGAATTGCCAAATTATTGAACAACAACGATCACATCGATGCCTTGGAATCAAAAGCAGAGAATTTACGGATCGCAATTGAGGATGCTTGGGACGAACAAATTTCCGGATATACCTATTGGGATCGAGATAGCCATAAGAGTACGAGCAGAGTGATCCTTGGACAACTCACAGGATCGGGCTCTATTGAGTTTAATCAATCTTTCTCTGAACCGCAACGCATTATTTTCCAAATCATCACTAGCCATGAGACTACACGCAAAATTCAATTAATTATTCAAGGCCATAACCCTTCTGGAAAGCATCGCATAGAAATGATCCCTCCCGAAGGTTTGCTTTGGTTCCCGGGTTGGGGTACTGCCACCAGCAGTCAAACTTATCAATCGATTGATTCTGTGGAGATCAAGGGACTTGATGAAACAGATACCGTGATCGTTTCTAACGCAGGTCTATTAAATCAGGATATTACTACTTTGTTGCCAATATGGTCCAGAATCCCTTCAAATGAAAGAGCCCGAGCCATGGTTGAAAATAACATCACAAATCCAGACCAATTCTGGTGGAACTTTGGTTTCCCAGCCTGTCCGGATAATGATCTCTATTCTGAGAATAATCCCTGCCAAAATGTACACTTACCATGGTGTTTATTTATCGGAGAAGGTTTGCTCTCGTACGGTTACCGGAACGAAACTGCTGAGCTAGTCTCTCGCATTATGAATGCTATTATTCAAACCATTAAGCATGATGGTTGCTTTAGACAGTACTACAACGCTGAAACAGGTGAGGGTTTTGGAGATATTGATGCCCTTTGGGGATTGGCACCATTAGGTTTATTTCTTGAGACACTTGGCATACGGATCATCTCACCATGGAAAATTCATCTTTCTGGCATAAATCCATTTCCCTGGCCAGTTACGGTAAAATTTCGGGGGATGACGGTCCTTCGCGGTCATGAAAAAACCCAAGTCGTTTTTCCAGATGGTCAAACAATATTAATTAATGAGCCGGAACCTTGCCTGGTAAGCCTAGAATAGTCTGGTTACAACATCACTTCGCTGCCGAAATTCTTTCACAATAATTTTCGTCATGATTCATTTTAGTACCAAATAATCAGGTTGTGCTGTTTCTGATCTTCCAAGTTCTGGTGGTCTTTTAGGCTGCCGCAGCATAATTCTATTGATTGATCTGACTGCAGGTCAGGAAAAATCCGAAGTTGAGGTTCTCAATAATAGCTGCAGGAAGAGGGTTGAATACGTATCCACACCCCTGGATGCTGGACCGATACACTTCCCCAATCTTTTTCCAGTGAAGGTGGGTATCGCGGCTATCTTCGTTATTATAGTTTCGAGATGCGAGGAGACTTAAGCGGCTTTCAACCTTCAAAGTTGCATCTTATGAGTTGAATCTACATAAAAATTAATTCAATCTAGAGAAATTTACAGCGGATATACTTTATCTTATCCAAATTTTATGGTTTCTTGATTCATTCCTGCACAACTTTGATGAAAATCTCATCCAGGGTGGGCAGCGCGATTTCAAATTTTTCCACAGTGACATCTTGCGCGACCAATTCTGCGAGCACATCCTGTGGAGTTGAACCTTCAGTGAGGACCAATTTTGTTGCGCTGTTATGAGTGACCATTGATTCAACGGATGATATTTGGGGGATTCCACCTTGAACTCGAACCATTACCGCATGACCAGCATAATCCCGGCGAATTGATTCAAGATTTCCATAAAGGACATTTCTCCCTTCATTGATGAGTAAAATCCGGTCGCACAATTCCTCAACCTGGTGCATTTGATGGGTGGACATAATGATTGTGACTCCTTGATCATGGAGTTCTCTCATTAAATCCTTTACCAATTGTGTGTTAATCGGATCCAGTGAGGTGAATGGTTCATCAATTATGACCAACTCTGGACTGTGTAAAATGGCGGCAATGATTTGAGCTTTTTGCTGCATCCCTTTGCTTAATTCTTTTACTTTTTTCTTCTTATGGGGAAGCAGATCAAATCTTTCCAGGTAAACTTGCAGGCGACTTTGAGCTTCACCTGCAGATAACCCTTTTAGTGTTCCTAGGTAAATCAAACAGCGTTCGAGAGGAATATCCTGGTATAAACCTCGTTCTTCAGGCATATAGCCGATCAGATCTTTCTTCTCTTCATTCATGGGTCCCCCAAGAATGGAAACTGTACCCCGTTCAGGTATAAAGATATCCAGCATCACACGAATTGTGGTTGTCTTACCTGCCCCATTGGGACCGAGAAGCCCAAATATCTCGCTTTTTCCGACCTCAAAATCTACATCACAAACTGCTTCAATATTTCCAAACGATTTTGCGATATGAGTTACTTGAACCTGATTCATTGATTTCTCCTTCTTACCGCTTCAACCTTACAGATTTTATTTTTATCCCATTCTGTGTTCTGCCAAAATTCGGTTACATCCATCTAATCTCTGCCAATTATTACCTTGCCAAGGTTGACCAATGTAGGCATAAAAGCTTGTTGAACAGGATGTTCTCGTCTGCCATGTGGTTTGAATAATATCTCTACTTTAATGAGAATTGAATATGGCTTTCAAATAGCGTTGGATTGAAAAAGGTTGACCTGAGAGAAGTATCTGTGCACGAAACATTCGTGCAACTGCCCGTATGATTAGAATCGCCACAATTATGGTTAAACCTGCTGCGACAAATGGCTGCCATAATGGCACACCTCTTATAGTCAACCTCGTAACCATCATGATGGGTGCAGATAATGGGAAAATACTCAACCCAACTGCCAATGGGGAATGGGGTCTCATCGCGAGCAATATCGAAAAGATATAGCTGACCATTAATGGCGCTGACACAATAAAAACAACCGACGTATATTGAGATAATTTCGGAGTCAGAGCGCCGGCTCCCGCCATCATGGTAGCATAAACTGCATATCCAAGCACGAAAAACACCAGACCCCAAACGAGTAGAGAAATTGGAAGTGAAAAATCTGGAGGCAAGTTCAGAGTTGTCCCACCAATCTTAAAAACTATATAGACTGCACCTAACCAGGCTAGAACTTGAAAGAATCCTAAGATACAGTAGCTGATTACCTTTCCATTGAGTAATTGGCTGGGTGAAGCTGAGAGGAGCAAGAGTTCCATGACCCG
>DATKXE010000601.1:0-2422 GCA_035529195.1 Anaerolineales bacterium | reverse complement strand
TGTTTTACCCGTCCTTGGAGGGGCCACAATCAAGGCACGCTGACCCTTGCCCAATGGCGCTACCAGATCGATCACACGGCTAGAATAATCCTTCTTGGTCGGATCATTCACTTCCATGTAAAGACGCTCGTCCGGATATAGAGGCGTCAAATTATCAAAATGAATCTTGTGACGAACTTTTTCAGGGTCCTGGAAATTTATCGAGTTCACCTTGAGGAGTGCGAAATATCGCTCCCCGTCCTTAGGACTGCGGATATCACCTTCAACAGTATCACCTGTCTTAAGCGCGAACTTTCGTATCTGACTAGGACTGACATAAATATCGTCAGGTCCAGCAAGATAATTTGCATCTGGTGACCGCAAGAACCCAAACCCATCGGGCATAACTTCCACAACACCCTCGCCAATGATATTCACATCACGAGCGGCCAAACTCTTCAAAATAGAGAACATCAACTCCTGCTTACGCAGTACACTAGCGTTCTCAACCTCAAGCTCTTCCGCAGCACTTAATAATTCAGCCGGAGATTTTTGTTTGAGATCAAAAAGCTTGATTTGCTCTAGTTCATCTAGATTGGTCATGGTTCGCGGACCTGTACCTGATTTGAAATGAATGCGTGTGACTCTGACTAGTCAGAAACATACGAAAGGGGGGAACCAAAAGAGCTGCAAAACCGACAACGGACAGCACCTATGATAAGGTACCTATAACAGCATACCCAGACAATAGAAATACCAAAACCACGTGCGCTAGGAGAATGGTTTCAACACCACCAAAAAAACAATCAAAATCATAAGCACGGTAGGGATCTCGTTTACGAGCCTGAAAGTGCCATTACTGAACTTATTAGCATCTGAAGCGAAATGTTTAACCTGCATTGCCAACCAGAAATGTGATGCGCTCATGAATAACAAGCAAACCAGCTTTATCAAAAACCAAACTGGCATATCGACCCATAAACCCTGCAGCGTTGCCAGCCATAGGCCAAAACACCAACTAGCTATCATTGCTGGAGTCATAATCGCATTCAATAACCGGCGCTCCATAATCTTCAAAGTTTCAGACAATTCGCCTTTAGAAACAGCATCAGCGTGATACACCATCAAACGAGGCAAATATAACAATCCAGCCATCCAGGAAATAACCGACAACAAATGAGCTACCTTTACCCATTCATACCACATCAAATTATCGACCATCATGGCTGCGGATGAAATCAACCAGATCGCTTACATGCTCAGGTGAAGTTTCTTTGCGAATCCCATGACCCAAATTAAAAATGTGACGGTTCATAGGGAAATCCGTCAGAATCTGACGGGCCGCATCCAGCATACCTTCCCCACCACCAATAAGAGACAACGGGTCCAGATTACCCTGTACCACACATCGGGGACATAAATTATCCCGAGCCCACCGTGTATTCACCGGCCATTCAATACTTACTCCATCAACACCGGTAGCATCGACAAAATCAGTCTGAGATACCCCAATCCCGCGGGCAAAACCGATCACGGGAACATCAGGATGTCGAATTTTCAATTCTGCCCTCATTCTGGAAATAGGATCAAAACAATAACGAGTGAGCAGATTCCCACTTAAATCGCCCGCCCAGGTATCAAAAATTTGCAGCACCTCAGCGCCAGCTCTCACCTGAGCCGATAGATATTCAACCGAAGAATAAACAAGCTTATCGATAAGTTCATTCAACCAGCTTTCATTGGCAAAAGCCGCAAGCCGAGACATTGCCCTTTCTGTCGATGTTCCACCTTCAATCATGTAGGTAGCAACCGTCCAGGGAGCACCGCAAAAACCTATTAGCGTCTTTTCAGCATCGAGATTGGCACGAATCAAGGAAACTGACTCATAAACTGGGGACAGTGTTTTGTTTAAAGTTGAAATATCCCAAGCCAGTCCAGCTACATCCTTATCAGATCTAATTTTTCTAAGGCTAGGGCCTTCATTAACCAAAAATTCCAGGTCACAACCCATAGCTTGAGGCACAAGCAATATATCAGCAAACAAGATTGCCGCATCAAAATCAAAACGCCTCAAAGGTTGCAAAGTTACTTCACAGGCAAATTCCGGGGTGTAACACAGCTCCAGAAATCCACCAGCCTGGGACCGGACTTCCATGTACTCAGGTAAATAACGGCCTGCTTGTCTCATTAACCAAACAGGCCTACGTGATGGAGCATTACCCTTCAAAATTTCAAGAAGCGGTTTTTTCAATGCTGAATTCCTTGTCTCTCTATAATAATAAATCTTGTTGTTGATGTTGTTGCAGTGTGGATAGCAGCCATTACGCTAAATTCACGAACACAATACGATCTCATGCCTTATCCCCAAAAACATACCAAACGAGTGGGTATATTTAAATACCCTAACTAACTGAAATAAATGCGTTTTCCTTTCACATATTCA
>DATKXE010000600.1:0-2958 GCA_035529195.1 Anaerolineales bacterium | reverse complement strand
GGAATATGTTCACGGCGCACCCAATCCAGCTTGTTATCCTCCAAACTGGGATTGAGGTAATTTTCCAATGCATCTGGATTGGATTTAAGCCAGGCTTGAGCAGCCTCCTGCCGGATTTGATTGGCAATCCGTTCATCAATGATCTGGAAATTATCTGCAAGACCAAGCAGGTCTGGTCGTTCACGAACGATATCATGCGCTAAACCATGTAATGTGCGCACACGATACCCAAGATTAGGCAGCAGGCCCAGGTCCTGGATCATGCCTCCAACGCGAATGGAAAAATTATCTACCGCAGAATTGACCAGGGTGACAATCAGCACCTCCTGGTCATCCTCTAAAGTGCCTCTGGCGATGATCTGCGCTGCCAGGAGCGAGAGGATTTGGGTTTTACCGCTGCCAGGCACTGCGGAGACACCCATTCTTCCACCCCGGTAGGCAAGGATTTCTCGTTGTTTGGGACGCGGCGTAATCATCAGGGCAGCCTCTCGATTTCCACATCTGTCGACCGGGATGGATAATTCTGAAGGACCCGTTGAATCGCTTTCAGGAAAGGACCCTTCATCTCATAACCCCCTTCACCAAGGTCGCTCAAGCCAAGGAAGATCGATTTCCGACAGCGGTGAATCAAGCCAACTGCCAGCCGGTACAGCGCTTCTTGATTGGAGGCGAATTCTTCTTGATCTGTCCATGGTGCACCCTTGGGCCAGCGGCGGCTGAGCACATAAGGTTGGGTCAGCGGCTGGTAAAGTCGCTCCGCCCATCCATGACCGCCGACATCTAACCAGAATTGGTAATCCACGGGCCGGTTGCTCATCAGAAAGGTGTAGGCCGGTGCCAGGAAAACCGCTCCTGGAGTACGGGCACTCCAACTGCGGATATACTGGGCAGCGACTACGCCTTGCTGGACAAGCTGTACGTACTGCGCGCCCAGGGTTTGCTGGTTCTCTGTTAGATTCTCAGTGACGATCCAGCGAAAGCGGCGAGCAGAATCAATCAGGTTGGCTGCGATCTGTCCAGCATCTCTGTGGTGATGGAAACCGTAGCCAGGTTGGGACAGAAGTTCCCCAAACAAACGGCTCAGAAAATGATCCAGCTCGTCAGCGGGGTTTAGCGTATAAGTCTGCAGCCACAAGCGCAGATTTTCATAACGCTCACCGAGCTGGTAGGTAAGGCGTTCCTGCATATCGGGATTGATGCGGTCGAAGGAGGTCAGCTCGAAAGCACCCTGCCGGGGGCGATACACGATCTCGGCCAACAATTGTGCACGCACCAGGTCCAATCCCTCGATCGCCTGGACCAGGGCATAAGCCAGGTCGAAACGGGCAGGTAAAATCCCCCAATCCGGGTGAGCGATGGCTGCCAGGGTCAGCAGACACTGAGCGGCAGGTTCCTCACGCAGGGCGCGTGAAGGTCTGTGGGATTGAGTTGAAATTCCTCGGCGAGACAACCGTTCGTTAAGCGAGTAGCGCAAGGCATCCGACATGAAGGGCGCCAGAATGACGATTTCCTCCGCCGCCACACCCTCTTCTTTCACCAAAAAAACCACCTGGTCAGCAACCCAATCCAGCATCTCGGGATGGAAATGATGATTCTCGAATTGCAGCACCGCGCGCACATCCACATCGGATGGTTCCTTGAGTACCGGTTGGCCTGGAGAAACAAATGGAGAATCAGCTTTGACAGCCACCCGGTTGAATGACGCTTCCAGGCCAGCCGCCAGGGTCTGCAGTCCTGGGGAGGTCACCAGCGACTCAGGGAACTCAACCTGTGTCTGGCACTGGTCTTTGATCTGGTAGCCGCTGTGTGGGTCAGCTCCCAGAAAAATACGGTATCCGCCATCCCAATCGTAATTCAGAAAAGCCGAATCCAGCTGCGGCAGCCATGCGGATATTAGGTCGTGAGTAGCGGGGGTGTCCTCTTCAAGATTGTCAAAGATCAAATGGTGGTATGTTTTTGCCAGGTAATCCCTGCCAACCGGCACAGACCAGACCTGGTTGAGAAATACCTCCACCCGCAGGGAAAAATCGAGCAAATTGTTTGCCAGGCAGTAATCGCGAAACTTTACCGCAGCTTCTTGAGCATCGCTGTACAGGTGCGCCTGGCTGGGGTCTCCGATCCAGGCGCCCTGCAAGCGCTCACCCAGCTCCGTATGGGAGAACCCAACCACAGCCGCCTTGTTTAAATTATCAACCACCTGGCTGTACAGGCGATTGCGGTCAATAGTTACGCTGTTAAATTTGCCCTGCTCAATTAACGGTTCAACGATGCGCGCCATGAAATATTGGGCGGTTTCCAGGTTGAGAAAAGTGGGTCCTCTTTCTGGGTAGGCAAAACCAGCTTTGTCTGCCACCAATGGCCAGAAGAGAGCCACCATTTTCTGGGCCAGGCCCCCTAGGGTAAGCACATCCACGACCCCACCAGCCACCAGGCCCGGATTGCGCAGCGCCTGGAAGTAAGGCTGTGCCAGGTTGCGCTGGGGCAGCATGACCAGGATCGAATCGGCACGCACACCCTGTACCATGAGCTGCAGCATGCGCTCAACACCAACCGTGGTTTTCCCCGCACCCGCTGGTCCTTCAAGAAACACCTTCCCAGTGATGGGTGCCTGGATCAGATCAAGTTGGTATTCAGTTAGCTGCAAAATACACCTTATCCTGAGATTGTTTTTTACCAGCGCAACCAGGTAGTGCAAATGAATTCATTGGTCGAATTCAATCACGGGCAGCCAGCACCATGATCGTAATTCTCAATATTCCAAAACTCGCTGTAAGCAGAAGGATCAAAGGAGAAACCACACAGTTCCGCTCGCGCCAGGACCAGGTTCAGGTGCTGGTAAAGTGGGATGACCGGCAATTGGCTCGCAAATATGGATTGCACTTCCTGGTGGTTTTCGACATAGCCTGGCTGTCCGGGCAGGGTTCCCAAAGCTTGTTCACAGGCTGAATCATAATCGCT
>DATKXE010000599.1:0-2071 GCA_035529195.1 Anaerolineales bacterium | reverse complement strand
ACGCAATGATGGACCGCTAGTTCTGCCCTTCAACGTACCGGCAAACGAATTCATGAATCTGGAAGGGAAAAAGATCTCTGGTAGTCGCAATTGGGCAATCTGGGGATTAGATTTTCTCGACCGCTACGATCCAGATGCATTGCGGTATTACCTGACCGCCAATATGCCCGAGAGTAAAGACACGGATTGGGATTGGCAAGATTTTCTTAGCCGCAACAACAATGAGCTGGTAGCCACATGGGGCAACCTGGCAAACCGGGTGATTTCGTTTGCTTATAAAAATTGGGAAGGTAAAGTACCTGAGCCTGGCGAACTGCGTCCTGCCGATCTGCAGATCCTGCATATCGTCGAATCCGGATTCGATACCATTGGAAAGCACATCAATGCGGTCAATCTGCGTGCGGGATTATCGGAAGCTATGCGTCTGGCAGCAGAAGTAAACAAATATCTAGATACGACAGCACCCTGGTTTGAGATCAAGACCGACAAACCCGCAGCTGGGACGACGATCTTTACAGCATTAAAGGCGATCGATTCCTTGAAAATTTTATTTGCGCCATATATACCTTTTTCAAGTGAGCAGTTGCATAAAATCCTTGGTTATGATGAACCCCTATTTGGAAAGCAATTCACAGAGATTATTAGTGACAACCTCGGTGAACATGAAATTCTACGATACAACTCCGAAAACGCAACTGGTGTTTGGCAGGCGAGTCAATTATCACCTGGTTCTGATCTGGTCAATCCAACCCCGCTTTTCCGAAAGCTGGATGAGGAAATCGTCGAGTCTGAGCGGGCTCGTTTGGGCCACCCTGAATCAAGTCAGGATTAATTCATGAAAACCATACTCATTCTGCGCCATGCCAAATCCAGCTGGAGTAACCCTGGATTGGCTGATATCGATCGGCCGCTCAATAAACGCGGCAAGCACGATGCGCCCCGTATGGGTGATTTACTGCGTGAGCAGGAACTTATTCCGGATGTCATTCTCAGTTCGCCAGCTCTACGTGCCAGAAAAACTGCACAAGCTGTATCTGAAGCCTGCAGCTGCCCTGGTGAGATCGAAATTATCGCAGATTTCTACCCCGGCGATCCAGAGACCTTCATCAATACTTTGGTGTCTGTCCCGGACCAGATCGAAAGCGTGATGATCGTGGCTCACAATCCTGGTCTGGAGGAGCTGCTGTATGTATTGGCTGGAGAGTCCGCTCGTTTGCCAACCTCCGCATTAGCACAGGTTTCGCTGCCGCTCGATTCTTGGCACGATCTGGATGATGAGGTTCAGGGAAAATTGTTGAACTTGTGGCGGGTAAAGGAATTAATTAGCTGATCGACTTATGGAAAGACGGGTTAAGATCGCCGCTTCAGCGCGGTGCCGAACATTATCAAAGCAGTACCGGAAATTGCCAACCCAAAGACAGCATATAAAAGGTAGTCCACATTAGCCGATTGATCATTTGCTGATTCTTCCATCTCGGGAGGAATTAGATCGGTTGGGCTGGCTTGAGACGAATTGCTCATCGCTACTGGTACGGGAGTTGCTGTGCTTGGTATTGGTTTAGGGGTTGCCGTGGCTGTTGGGACATTGGTCTCCTCAGGTTCCCTTGTTGGATCACCCAACCGAATATCGTCAGGCGGAGGGGTTGAACCAGCTTGGATGAGCAGCTTATCTCCTGGATAAATGATCGCCTGGTCTGAGAGTCCATTCAGTGCCAGCAGGTCGATTAATTCCATTCCATAAGCGGTGGCAATATTCTCTAAGAATTGACCCCACTGCACAACGTGCTGGATTGACCCATCAGCACCTGGTATTGCAATGGATATCGGCTCGACAGGGATCACAGTCGGCGCTGGAGTCGAATTATCATCTGTTTCACTTGGTGGGGGAGGATCATCAGGATTCGTACCGCTCCCTGCAGAACCAGCGATATAGCCAACGTCAATCGTATTGTATACCCAGTCACCTGCATGACCCACCCCAGCACCAATCTGTGTATAGCGAGAGGAAATCATCGTCTCGAGATGAATCGCATCTTGCCACATCTCGTTCACTACCCTGCTGGTACTGAGA
>DATKXE010000598.1:0-4712 GCA_035529195.1 Anaerolineales bacterium | reverse complement strand
ATTATGCATCCCGTTCAGCCTGCTGGCAACAATCTTCCTCTTGTTTGTGCCATTGGCTTCCCTGGTGTATGGTGTTATTGCAGCAATCAAGTGCAGTCATGGTGAGGATTTCCGCTACTGGTTGGTCGGTGATTGGGTGCGAGGCACCTACGAGAAAGCATAAATCCTTCATATTATGAATTAGGCTTGACTTTTCCATGCCTAAATCGTAGAATGATATCGGACTCAACTTAACGGGAGCAGGGAAGAGATCCAGCCTTTAGCTGGACACCGAAGGTGCAAATCTGAGGTTAGATATCCCCAGATGAAACTCTCAGGTAAAGTGGACCCTACCTCGCAAAACCTCTGGAAAGTTAGGCGCGTAAAACCGCCTCCACCGAAGGGGCAAGTGCCGTCAATATGAACGGCGCGAATCTCTCAGGTCCACAACAGAGGCGCACGCTATCTATGCGTGCGCCTTTTAATTTAACTACACAGACAGTGATTATAAAAAGCAGTAATAAAATTTGAATGAGAAGGAGACCCGCATGTATATTCCAACAGATTTAAAATACTCGGAAAATGATGAATGGATCAGGGTTGAAGGCAATACCGGCACGATTGGGATCACAGACTATGCCCAGGATCAACTATCTGATGTGGTTTTCGTCGAGATTATCGCCGAACCGGATGAGACCAAAGCTTTAGGTGATGCCTGTGCAACCGTTGAATCGGTGAAAGCGGCAGCAGACGTATACCTGCCTGTGGGTGGTACTATCACGGAAGTAAATGAAGATCTGCTCGATAACCCAGAACTGGTTAATTCGGACCCCTATGGTGAGGCCTGGATGGTAAAAATCGATTTATCGGATTCAAGCCAATTAGATGCTCTGCTCGATGCAGATGCTTACCAGAAGCACTGTGATGAACGCTCCGCATAAACCACTCAACCATGACCAATAATCACGTTGAATATTATCCATAATTTTCGATAATGGTATTCTTTTTCTATAGGAGAACAGCCTATGTTCACTCCCCACACGAAAACCGATCTGGAAGCTATGTTGGAAACGATCGGGGTACAAAATATTGAAGAACTTTTCAAATGCCTCCCCTCTGAGCACATGCATCCTCAACTGAATTTGCCAGCTGCCCTGACAGAGATGGAGGTTTTCACCGAACTTCAGGACATTGCTTGGGCGAACGATACCGCTCGTGAGCTGGTTTCTTTCCTTGGAGCCGGTGCTTATAACCATTACTCACCCGCAGTTGTGGATTCAATTCTACGCCGGGGAGAATTTTACACTGCCTACACACCCTACCAACCAGAGATTTCCCAGGGCACCCTGCAGGCGATCTTTGAGTACCAGAGCATGATCGCCGGTTTAACCGGTATGGATGTCTGCAATGCTTCCCATTATGATGGTGCTACCGCAGTCGCTGAAGCAGTAAATATGGCGTACCACAACTTCCGGGGAAAGAAACCAAAAGTTGTCCTTTCCCCTGGTGTTCATCCCCATTACCGGGCGACTGTGCGTACCTATACCCAGGATTCAGAGATCATTCTAAGTGGAGACCAGGGTGAGATTGATTTAAAAGCCGGTCCAGACGCTCTGATCCCCTTGATTGATGAGACCACTGGCTTGGTGGTGGTTGCATATCCAGATTTCTTTGGCCGGATATACGATTTCACCGAATTAGCCGCTGCTGTTCATGAAGTGGGAGCATTACTAGCAATTTCAGTAAACCCCATGGCTTTAGGACTCCTGAAAGCTCCGGGTGAATTTGGTGCTGATATCGTAACGGGGGAAGGTCAGTCACTGGGTATCCCCCTATCTTACGGTGGTCCCTACCTGGGTTTATTTGCCACCCGGCAGAAATATGTTCGCAAAATGGCCGGTCGTTTGGCAGGAGAAACGGTCGATAATCGCGGACAAAGAGCTTTTGTTCTCACTTTGACCGCTCGAGAACAGCATATCCGCCGCGATCGAGCCACATCCAATATCTGTACCAATCAAGGTTTGCTTGCCCTGGCCGCTACTGTCTATCTGAGCGTGCTCGGTAAACACGGGTTGCGGCAGGTTTCAGAACTCTGCTATCAAAAAGCCCATTATGCTGCCGACCAGATCAGCGCTCTTGCAGGTTACGATTTGTGGTCCGACCAGAGCTTTTTCAATGAATTCTTGATCAAATGTCCTCATCCCGCACAGGAGATCTGTGATCACCTCTTGGAGCACAATCTGCTCGCTGGTTATCCAGTCGGAAATGATTATCCCGGATTGGAGGATCATCTGCTAATCGCAGTAACTGAGATGAACACCAAGGAAGATATCGATTGGCTGGTAGCTGGACTGGAGGAGGTATCCAATGGCTGAACACTTGATGTGTGAATTATCCGTCCCAGGAAGGGTTGGTTTTCAATTTCCCAAATCTGATGTCCCTGAAACGAAACTCCCGGAGGGGTTGTTGAGAGAAGACTTGCCTTTACCTGAAATGGCTGAGATCGATGTCGTGCGTTATTTCACCAAGCTTTCCCAGCTCAACCACAGCATCGACACGGGTTTTTACCCGCTTGGTTCGTGCACCATGAAATACAATCCCAAGATCAACGAAGAAGCGGCTCGCATCCCAGGATTCGCGAACCTGCACCCTCTGCAGCCCATTGAAACTTCACAGGGTGCTTTAGCGATGATGTATCATCTGCAGGATTGGTTGAGCGAGATCGGTGGCTATAAAGCAACTAGTTTGCAGCCCGCCGCAGGTGCTCATGGTGAATTGACAGGGGTGCTGATCATCCGTGCCTACCACCGCTCGCGAGGTGATACCCAGCGCACCAAGATATTAATTCCCGATTCTGCACATGGGACCAATCCTGCCACCTCAGCCATGAGCGGCTTACAGGTGGTTGAATTACGCTCTGACGAACGCGGCAATGTCGATCTGGATGCCCTGCGTGAACACTGCGATGAGACCCTAGCAGGTCTCATGCTAACCAATCCCAATACCCTGGGCTTGTTCGATGAAAACGTGGAGCAGGTCATCAGCCTCGTTCACGAAGCCGGAGGATTGGTATACGGTGATGGTGCCAACATGAATGCCTTACTGGGGATCATCCGTCCTGGAGACATTGGCATTGACGTGCTGCACTATAACCTGCATAAAACCTTTTCCACACCACACGGCGGGGGTGGTCCCGGTTCTGGTCCGGTTGCTGTCACGGACCAGCTGGCCGAATTCCTCCCAGAACCTGTGGTGGACATCATTGATCAAGGCGATGAGGAAAAAGGGATACCACCACTTTACGGTTTTGTAGCGCCAGCGCAAACGATAGGTCGGGTAAAAGCCTTCCAGGGACACTTTGGAATGTTCGTCCGCGCATTTACCTATATCCGTATGCATGGTCCTGATGGACTGCGCAAGGTTTCTGAATATGCAGTGCTCAATGCAAACTATCTCTTAGCGCTGCTGCGCGATTCATATCACATTCCGTATGACCGGATCTGTATGCACGAATTCGTTGCTGAAGGTCGCTGGGAGGATGCTCCAGACATCCATGCACTTGATGTTGCCAAGCGCTTGATGGATTTCAACTTCCACCCTCCGACGAATTATTTCCCGCTCATCGTTCACGAAGCCTTGATGATCGAACCTACAGAAACTGAGAGCAAGGAAACCCTGGATGCGTTTGCCAGCACGATGATCAAAATCGCTGAAGAAGCCCACTCCAATCCAGATATCCTTAAATCCGCTCCCCATGCTACACCTTTTGGAAGGCTGGATGAGGTCAAAGCGGCGAAAGAACTAGTACTTTGTTGTGTGCCACAATATGCACGTTAACCATTAATCTTTGGAGGTGCCAGATGGCAAAAGAGTCCGGCTGTGCAAAACCGACCGGTATGGTTCTCGGAGAAGCCAGCCTACAAGGAGAAGCGATTCAAAATGAGACAACTAATTTCGAGAAGGAGGTCACAATGACCGCGCGTGTAGGGGAAAAAGCACCTGATTTTCAGGCTCCCTCGTATTACATGGGAGAATTTACCAGCGTTAAACTTTCAGACTACTTCGGAAAATGGATCCTGGTGTGTTTCTACCCGGGTGATTTTACCTACGTCTGAGCGACTGAAGTATCGGCGGTCGCCGATAACTATAGTACATTGCAGGATTTGGGGGTTGAAGTGCTCTCAGTCAGTGTGGACAGTGTTTTCGTTCATAAAATGTGGAACGATCATGAGCTGTCGAAAATGGTTGACGGAGGCGTCCCCTTCCACATGGTATCGGACGCAGCCGGGAACGTTGGCAAAGAATATGGTGTCTATAATGAGAGCCTAGGTGTGGAACTGCGTGGGCGCTTCATCATCGATCCGGATGGTATCATCCAGGCCATGGAAGTTCTCACCCCACCCGTGGGTCGCCGTTTAGCTGAGACCATCCGCCAGATCAAAGCTTTCCAACACGTCCGGGCTACCCAGGGAAGAGAAGCCACACCAGCAGGATGGGAGCCAGGGCAATTGACTCTCACTCCTGGTCCTGGATTGGTAGGCCGCGTATGGGAGATTTGGCAGCCCACCAAGGAAAAGAATTAAGCATCAAATTTAACAAATTTATCCTGGGCACGAACCAATGAGCGCATTGAAATAAACCAATGCGCTCATTGGTTTATTTCAATCTGTGGAGCTGTTAATGAACCAACCTGTGCTCACTATCACCTCTGTAAACCCTTACCTGTGTCGAAG
>DATKXE010000597.1:0-3042 GCA_035529195.1 Anaerolineales bacterium | reverse complement strand
TGATCAATTCCATTGTGTGGAGATTGGCTCTTAAAAGACAGAACACCCGGTAATCAGCGAATGACCCAAATCATCCATATTTTTTGCCAACAGCTCGCTTCGGCAAGGCATTGCCCCATGTGTAAAAGAACCATTGGGCGTTACTTGCCAAATTTATTGTACATTAAATCTCAGCCGAAATTGATCCTCGTACTCCATATTTGAGGTACTGTTGATACATATCAACAAAGGAGTGATGGAGCATTTACATTTTGAGTGAAAATGGTTGATTTATAAAGGGTGACTTACACAATGGAACTTGGCTGGTCTGGGTACTGAAGGAGTAAATTCCGGATCGTGTAAACACATTTTTTTCGAATGTAATGATCCATTATTTGGAATTATATCTACATCTGGCTAGTGATTGATCTGAGATTGAATTGCGATATTTCTCCTTATAAGAAATGAAGTCAGTGAAAGGACCCTTGAGCTTGCCAATTGAGCGGGATCTGAATTTTGAATCCAAGACATTGCAGGAATTGAGAGATGATCATCGTAGTGATAGGGAAAAGTGGATAAAATACCCGAAAAGATATTCGGTGCTTTATGTGTTATTTATAGGATAGATGCAAAATTTTAGTTTCCCAAGACAAACCACTTACAATAAGTTGCGAAATTATCACCCCCTGGAGTCTATGTTGTATTTGAAATCAGCCTGTTGAAAAAGTAAGTTGTTTATATTCCCCGCGCGGGTTACTCCTTCTTTCTACCCATTTGGGGAGGCACTGGCTACCTGGCGGTAGGCCGATGACTCAGCCCTATACCAGCGCTACGATAGTCTCCCGTGTTCCCTGGCCACGGCCCGATACCACAATGCTCAGGTGGTAACCTTATTCAGAAACCTCGATCTAGGCCTCGTCTACCTCAGCGTATTTGACCACGTTAAAGTGAGCAATCCGGGAAGTTTAGTAGTTTCGCTGTTGTTTACGACTTTCACGAACTTGCCGTTCAACAGCATCTAAAGCGCCATCCAGTGTGGATTGAAACTGCTCACCTTTTTCGGTAGCTGCGATATGATCTGATCCCATATAGACGACAATCGTTACTTCGTATATATACGATGTCTGATGTCCTTGGGCAGGTTGCTTCAAGTTAACAACCCCGCCTGAAATGTCATTGTAACCTTCTGCCAATTTACTAAGCCGGTCTACAGCTAGGGTGTAGAATTCGTTCTCGCTTTTCTTCACATCATCAATTTCATTATTAAACTCAATAGGGAAATTTGCTTCGTCCATTTTTTCCTCTCCTTTGGCTTTTTAGAATAACATTAGCTTATCGTATAGCAATGTGATTTGGTTTCTCGGGTTTCAGCCGCTGCACGCGGAATCGCTCGTGCTTCAACGCTACAAAGCGCGCAGTCGCCAGGCTGATCACAATGACACTTGATCAATAACGGAGCACAGCGGCGGCAGATGTCCCACTCGGCACTTTTTCTGGTTCCACGGCGTACACTATTCCACCTTTCAAGTAGGTCTGAACGGCCGCCATGTCCAGCAGCGGCTCATCGCCGGACTCTATTTGATCATGGTTTTCAATCTCATTTGTAACTGGATTAAAGACACCCCATTGCTGCACTCCAGCGGCAACGAACAGCGTTTCAACCCGGCCATCATAAGCGGCCGGAACGATCTTTTCCAATGTGTCTGCGACTCGTTCGCTTGCCTGGCCGGCAAGTTGTTGGTAATGTGCGAAAGCCTCTTCTTGAGCTGCCTGAAAGAGTGGGCTAATGATGTCCCAGGCGCTTTTGTGCAACTCGTCCGCACTCAGCAAATCAGGGTTGCCCTTGATGACCGCGTCGATCAAGTTCGGATACGTGTTGGCTTCTTTATAGATCGGAAGTAAGTATTCGACTCCCGCCAACGCGAGCGGTACACGGTCTCCTTGAAGAAATTCTGTCAATCCATCCGAGACAAGGCGAAAGTAGTACAGCAGCTCATTCTTGGCGCTTTCGTCGCTGCCACCGCCTTGCCCATGGAATGTTACGGAACCACTCCCGGACATCCCGCCGGTGGAACCAGAAGCATGGAGTTGAAGACTCATTTGATGATTGACAGATGGGATGGCTTCAGCCAGACTGCCTCCCACCTGCCCGATGTCAACCTCACTGACGCTATCGCGCGTACCATTCAGCAACCTGACTTCGTTCTGGCTCAACGCCAGGATGTAGAATTGGCCGTCGCCAGTGAAGAGGGGCAGCAGCGGACTGATGTGGAAGTGGTCTATGACAACCACCAATTCTGCAAAATTCAATGGGAGACGATAGCGACGAATTCTGTTGGAAGAGAGAAAAATCGCCAGACCATCGCTCTGATGCTGCCAGAAATAAGATTCCTGCAACAGCTTGCTGGCCGGCTCGAGCATGTTTTGTATATCGCGCCTGCCTACACCCTTATCCGATAGGTGCTTCTCAGCCTCTCCGAGCAGGTTTTTCAGCCGAATCGGATCCTGCTGGGTCTCCGCCCCAGTACGATGGGTCGGCATATAGATTGAAACACACCATTGCTGTTCTCTACGCATTAACTGTTCTAGCTCGGCCTTAGTCAAAATATCCATTTTCTTTCTCCTTGTAAAAATACGCTATACCTCGTGATCCTTGCCTTCGACCACGTCCTCACCGCGCGACCCAGTGTGACCATTGCCGTCGGGTTGCCCAGAGCCGCTCGGCCCAGTCGTGACCTGCCCCCATTATTTGTACAAGTTCTTATGTTAGTCGAACTGACTGAAATTGGGAAGGCTGCAGCATGTAAACATAATAACCATTGTGTACACTTGATATGGAAAAGGGCCGATGATTCGGCTCTTGTTTTTTGTTTTCACTTCTGCTACCGTGTTTTTAGTGAACAGAATATCCTGAAGGACATTTTCTGTTCACCAGAATCTATGAACTTTGTTGAACCCATTCGCGATCGGAAAAAGATTGCACAAATCAAAAACCAGTTGCGCGGGCAGGGGCGTTTACGCGATCTGTTGTTGTTTACGATGGGAATCAACTCCGCATTGCGC
>DATKXE010000596.1:0-4160 GCA_035529195.1 Anaerolineales bacterium | reverse complement strand
ATGGATAATGTCGATTGTTGGGGAGGGGTCCCCTCTTTCCGGTATTTTCCGGTGGCGATTAATAATTTGTTCAAGGCTGCCAGGTAGGCTTTTGCACTGGCGACGATAATATCGGTATCTGCACCGTAGCCACCAAAAGTGCGTCTGCGCACCTGCCCATTCTGGGGTGATGTGCGCTGCGGGATCGATCCGTTATCAGCCTGCAAGCGTACGGTGACTTCACCCATTGCGTCGATGCCTTCCGTGACCGCATGGATATTGAACTCAACCAATGTATTAGGAACACCCACGATAGCGTCAATGGCCTGGTAAACTGCGTGGACTGGACCCGTGCCGACCGAGGCGTGGATATACTCCTGTTCATCAGGTCCCAGCAGGCGAACCGTAGCAGTTGGCATACCCATTGTTCCGCAGGCTACTTGCAGCCCGTCCAGCGTAAACAATTCTTGAGAAAGGTAGATCTGGTCCTCAACTAAAGCTTCCAAATCAGCGTCGGTGATGGTCTTCTTTTTATCGGCCAGTTCCTTATAACGTTTGAAAGTGCTGTCCAGGTCTGCCTGGGATAGCTCATAGCCCATCTCTTGTAAATGAGCTTTGAGTGCGTGGCGACCGGAGTGTTTTCCAAGCACGAGCTTTGAGCGATACAATCCAACCGTTTCTGGCTGCATGATCTCATATGTCTGGTTGTTTTTGAGCATGCCATCCTGGTGGATGCCTGCTTCGTGGGCAAAAGCATTGGCACCTACAATGGCTTTATTGGGCTGTACCGGGATGCCGGTGTAATTGGATACCATGCGGCTGATGCGAACGATTTGAGTGGTGTCGATTCCCATTTCAAGGCCATACACGGCTCGCCGGGTCGATAATGCCATCACCACTTCTTCAAGGGAGGTATTCCCGGCTCGTTCGCCGATCCCGTTGATCGTGACCTCGGCTTGCCGAGCTCCTTCCTGAATGCCTGCGAGTGTGTTGGCAGTAGCCAATCCAAGGTCGTTATGGCAGTGGATCGAGACAACTGCTTGATCGATCCCCGGTGTGTTAGCTATGATGCCGCGAATCAAACTGCCGAATTCCTGCGGGGTGGTGTAGCCGACCGTATCTGGGATATTCAATGTTGTAGCACCAGCTTTGATGGCTTCTGCTAATACCAGGTAGAGGAATTCGGGATCACTTCGCCCGGCATCTTCGGGAGAAAATTCGACATCATCGCAATATGATTTGGCGTAGGCCACCATTTCCCGGACCTGGTCAACCACCTGCTCCGCATCCATGCGTAATTTGTACTGCATGTGGATGGGTGAGGTAGCCAGGAAGGTATGGATGCGCGGGTTGGCGGCATGTTTAACAGCCTCCCAGGCAGCATCGATGTCTTTTTTTGATGCCCGGGCCAAGCCACAAATGACTGGGGCCTGGAGCTGCTGCTCTCCATCACCATCCAATGGATTGCCCACTTCGAGCGCAATCCTTCGTACTCCCTCCAGATCATCAGGTGAAGCCGCTGGAAATCCAGCCTCGATAACGTCCACCCCTAAGCGGGTCAACCCACGTGCAATTTCAACTTTCTCAGCAGAAGTCAGGGTTGCTCCTGGAGATTGTTCCCCATCCCGCAGGGTTGTGTCGAAAATGCGGACGTAATTTGGATTCATATCAGCCTCTCATTCCTTACCCGGGACCTAATCACCCGCTTTAATCGTCACCGGATCGATAAAGGGCATCATCTTGCGCAGGTCCGCACCAACTTTTTCGATCATGTGGTCCTGTTCCTTCTCCCGCTGTTCGTTGAACCAGGGGCGACCCTCTTCGTTTTCTTCGATCCAGGCTTTGGCATAAGTGCCATCCTGAATATCCTGCAGCATCTGGTGCATGACGTACTTGGTCTCTTCTGTGATGATCTTTGGTCCACCGGTATAGTCACCGTGTTCGGCGGTATCCGAAACTGAGTAACGCATGTAATTTAATCCGCCGCGGTACATCAAATCGACGATTAATTTCAACTCGTGCATGCATTCGAAATAGGCGAGTTCGGGTTGGTAGCCTGCTTCCACCAATACTTCAAAGCCAGCCTTAACCAGACTGGAGACCCCACCGCAGAGGACGGCTTGTTCGCCGAATAAATCCGTTTCAGTTTCTTCCTTGAAAGTTGTCTCAACTACGCCAGCCCTGGTGGAGCCCAAGGCCTGGGCGTATGAGATGGCGTTGGCTTTTGCTGTTCCGCTGAAATCCTGGTGTACTGCCAGCAAGGATGGCGTTCCTTCTCCTTCCAGGTAAAGCTCACGCACCCGGTGACCAGGTGCTTTGGGCGCCACCATACTCACATCAACTTCTGCCGGAGGGCTGATGGTTTCATAACGAATGTTGAACCCGTGTGCGAACATCAAAGTCTTTCCTGCGGTAAGATGAGGAGCGATCATTGCACGGAAAATAGCGGGTTGGGTTGTATCCGGGGTTAACAACATGATGGTATCGCCCCATTGAGCAGCTTGATCCACGGGGAGTACGGTAAGTCCCGCAGCTTCTGCTTGCTGCCACGATTTGCTGTTTGGGCGCAGCCCGACCGCTACTTCCACCCCGCTGTCACGCAAATTTAATGCATGGGCATGCCCTTGAGAACCATAACCAATCACAGCCACCTTTTTGCTTCGAACCAGATTGGGGTCTGCATCTTTATCGTAGTAAATAATTGCCATTCGGTTTCCTTTGTGTAGTTAGGTCTGATTTGAGCTTAGATCGCAACCTGGTTTGGGCGATCTAGCAGACACTTTTTGGGCTTATTGATGACCATTCGCCCGCGGAGCATAACGAATTCCTTTCGCCGTGCCGCGCATCATGGCCACCTGACCGGTGCGGACCATTTCAAGGACGCCCATGGGACTCAGTAGCTCCACCAGACCTTCGATCTTGTCCTCGGTCCCGGTGATCTCTACGATCACGGAATCAGGTGCAACATCTACGATGCGTGCCCGGAAGATGGCGGCGAGATTAGCGATCTCAGCCCGCTGCTCCGAGGTGGCGGCTACTTTAATCAGCGCAAGGTCCCGGGTCACAGCTGGCTGGTTGGTTACATCCTGCACATCAATCACATTGACCAGCTTGTAGAGATTGGCCTCTGCTTTACGGGCATCCACATTCCCGTTTTCCAGGACGATGGTCATGCGTGAGATGTCAGGTTTTTCAGTTCGCCCAACATTCAGTGATTCGATATTAAAATTTCGTCGCCGGAATAGGGAAGCGACCCGGTTGAGCACACCGGGTTTGTTCTCGACCAAAGCGATAAGTGTAAGTTGTTGCATCTCTTTATCCTTTCAATCAGCAGCCTGAGGCTGCTTGCGGACCGGTCGGCGGATCATTTTATCAAGATCGGCGCCTGTTGGAACCATTGGGTATACCGCTTCTTCTTTTTCTACCTGGAACTCTAATAACACCGGACCCTCAGTCTGGCGGGCAAATTCAATTGCAGGGAGAACACCTCCTGGTTCAGAAACCTGCCTGCCAGGGATACCGTGCGCTTCTGCCAGCTTGACGAAATCCGGACCGTTCATGGGGGTGCCGGAGTAGCGGCTCTCGAAGAAAAATTCCTGCCACTGCCGTACCATGCCCAGGAAATGATTGTTCATTATTGCTATTTTTATATTAGCGCCTTCCTGCATGGCTGTAGAGAGCTCGGATTGGGTCATTTGGAAGCTGCCATCTCCATCCACCAACCAGACTTCGTGATCAGGCTGAGCGAACCAGGCTCCGATTGTGGCCGGTAAGCCGAACCCCATCGTTCCAGCTCCACCCGAGGTGATCAGCCGGTTGGGTTTCTCAAAGCAGTAATACTGGGCAGCCCACATCTGGTGCTGTCCCACGCCGGTGGTCAGGATCGCATCTCCACCGGTCGCTTCCCAAATACTGCGGATCACGTGGGCTGTATATAACTTGCCATCATCAGACCAGGTCAAGATATCCCGGGCGCTGCTTTCGCTGCGCCACTCTGCGATCTCAGATCGCCACTCTTCGTGATCGTGTTCGTCTACCAAGGGTATCAAATCACCCAGGATAGTATTCAAATCACCAACCAGAGGCACATCTACTTCGACGTTCTTATGGACCTCCGAGGGGTCAATCTCGATATGGATCTTGCGTGCCCGCGGGGCGTAAGTGCGCAGGTTGGCTATTAC
>DATKXE010000595.1:0-16551 GCA_035529195.1 Anaerolineales bacterium | reverse complement strand
ATGGCATTGGGTGTCTCGGCGACAATCCGATTGGCGATGCTGTAGTATGAACGTGGATCATCTGGTGCAACAGCAGTTGGCGTGATAAAAACCTTTGCTCCGAAGGCGCGCAGCAGCTGGATTTTCTCCTGGCTGATCTTGTCTGGCATCACGAAAATTGTTTTGTAGCCTTTAATCGCACATGTGATCGCCAACCCAACTCCAGTATTGCCCGAGGTTGATTCAACTACGGTACCACCCGGTTTCAAATGCCCGCTATTTTCTGCTTCGGCAATCATGGCTGTGCCGATGCGATCCTTGACCGAGCCGCCTGGATTCAAGAACTCAATTTTGGCATAGATTGGGCAGGAGACGCTGCGCCCAACCCGGTTGAGACGCACCAGTGGGGTGTTTCCGATCACCTGCAGAATATTGTCGTAAACTCTCAGTTCAGTGGAACTGGTTAACTTGGAAGCTGGCCTAGACTGGTTCTCAGTAATAATTGGACTAAAATAGTATTAATTAAGCCTACCACGAATCCGGATTGGGGTCAAAAAAAACCTCCCACTGCGCGTGGGAGGCTATTCATGTGTTTTGGAAGGTTTCTACATACCTGCGAGGAAAGCTAACCCAACGACTCCAGGTCCTGCATGAGTGCCGACTGCAGGACTGACCTCAGCGTAAATTTTCTCATCCGGATTGAGATGAGCACAGCCGACATCCATCAGCCAGCGGGCATCTTCTTCGGCTTTGGCGTGCAGAGTCGCCAGGTGCAGCGGCTTGCGCCCATCAACGCGTTCCTCGACCAATCTGATCAACCGGGCTAGGGACTTCTTGCGAGTTCTTACACGTTCTATAGGTTCAATGGCCCCATCAAGGATCTCCAGGATGGGTTTGAAATTTAATGCTGTGCCCAGGAATTTTGCTCCTCCACCGATGCGGCCGCCACGGTGCAGGAACTCCAGCGTATCCACGGCAAAAACTACACCGGTCATGGGTTTCGCTTTTTCCACCACTCCTTTACACTCTGCCAGGCTGGCTCCCTTTTCGGCTGCCCGGGCTGCCATCAGCGCCTGAAAACCCAAACCCATGGCAACCGATTCTGAATTGAACACTTCGATGGCTGCTCCAGGATACATTTCCTTGACCTGGTTGGCTGAATCAACCGTTCCGGATAATTTCGGGGATACCAACACTGCCAGGATATCATATCCATCATCCAATAATTGACCAAATAACTTCTGAAATGAAGCTGGCGTAACCTGGGAAGTAGTTGGGTGGATGGGATCGGTTTCCAAACGCTCGTAAAACTCATTAGGCTGAATATCGATCCTATCTTCCAGTGCCTCTTCGCCGAAAATCAGCACCTGGGGTGCCTCCCAGAGGGGGTATTGGTCAAGAAGTTCTGTTGGTATCCCAGCAGTGCTGTCTGTCACAACTGCGACTTTTGACATAGTAAGCGTCTCCTTTTACATATTATTAGCAAGAATGATGAAAAAATGGTAGATAAAGGCATATCTCCATAAGATACATAACCCCCCCAACTGTGATAAGTTTCTCGATGGGCACGTGTTAGTTCCTTCTGCTGCAGGTTCCGTGTATATCTACCTCGGCAAATAGCCGGATATATGAGATTTATCAGTAAGTTTACCTGGAATGCCCAACCTCTTGACCATTCACAACTCCCACAGTACAATCCAATGCTATACAAATTTAGAAGTATAAGGTTTATGGATTGTGTTTGAGAATCTCACCGACAGATTAAACGGTGTCTTTAAGCAGCTCAGCCGCCGTGGCAAGCTATCAGAAAATGATGTTGACGCAGCGATGCGAGAAGTGCGCTTGGCCTTGCTGGAAGCCGATGTGCATTACAGTGTTGTCAAGGACTTCGTCGCCCGCGTACGTGAGCGATCTGTAGGACAAGAAGTTTCCAAGGCGCTTAATCCGGCACAACAAGTGATTAAGATCGTCAATGAAGAGCTGGTAGCAACCCTTGGTGAACCAGAACGCCTGAACTTGAGCGGACCTAAACCCAGGGTGATCATGCTGGTTGGTCTTCAGGGTTCAGGTAAAACCACTGCAGCTGGAAAGTTAGCTCGTATGCTGCGTTCTCAGGGGGAGCGGGTGATGTTAGTTGCCGCCGACCCGTACCGACCTGCTGCGGTGACCCAACTGGAAACCTTGGGTGCAAGCTTGAATGTACCCGTCTACTCCGAACCCGGGGTTGCTCCACCAGAATTAGCAGCTCATGCTTTCCAGAAAGGTGAGAATGGTGGGTACACTGTCCTGATTCTCGATACAGCTGGCCGTTCTCAATTAGACGATCAATTGATGGATGAATTGCAAGCCATCACCGACCAGGTGGAACCTGTGGAAGTGCTTCTGGTCGTAGACTCGATGATCGGTCAGGAAGCGGTAAATATCGCCAATGGCTTCCGAGACTCAGTAAATTTGACGGGTTTAGTACTTACCAAGATCGATGGTGATGCGCGCGGGGGTGCTGCCATCTCGATTCGTTCCGTTACCGGGGTTCCGATCAAGTTTCTTGGTACGGGTGAAGGGTTGGATGCGATCGAAGTATTCGATCCGGGACGGCTTTCTTCCCGAATTTTAGGAATGGGGGATGTCCTGGGCTTGATCGAACGAGCTGAGGCGAATTTCGACGAACAAACTGCCCGCACACAAGCGGAGCGCTTGATGAGCGGCGAGTTTACCCTTGAAGATTTCGCTGAACAGCTAAAACAAGTGCGCAAAATGGGCCCAATCGGCCAATTAATGGGCATGTTACCTGGCGGAATGGGGCAGATCGCCAATCAAGTCGACCCCCATGATGCTGAGAAACAGCTCAAAAAAACTGAGGCGATTATCAGTTCTATGACTCGAGGAGAACGTCGAAATCCGAAAATCTTGAACGCAAGCCGTCGCAGGCGAATTGCCCGCGGTTCTGGGACCGAAGTTCAAGATGTCAATCGTCTGCTAAAGCAATTCAAGCAAGCCCAGAGAATGTTTAAGAGCTTGAATAAAACTGGAATGCGAGGCATGCCGCGCATTTTCGGTTAGAATACCCTATTGAAGGCATCTATGGCTTACGAGCTGTAGTAGATTGATGCCCGCTGAGCTGCACCGGAGGACTTGCGTGCCCTTCCACGCCACCTCTGCCCCGGTCGTTTGCCCGGCAGAAAAACTGTTATGAAAATCGAAGGAGATTGAAATTTATGGTACGTATTCGTTTACGCCGTGTTGGCGGAAAAAAGCAGCCCAGTTACCGGATTGTTGCCGCTGACAAAGAAAGTCCTCGTGATGGTCGTTTTCTAGAAAACCTGGGGTACTATAACCCTCGCACGGAACCGACTACCCTGAGAATGAAGGAAGATCGAATTTATGACTGGATGAGCAAAGGTGCTCAACCCAGTGATTCGGTCAAGCAATTGTTCCATTCCGCTGGACTGCTGGATCGGTTTGCTCGTTTCAAGGAAGGCGAATCGCTCGAAGTGTTAATAGAAGAAGCTGAGGCAGCTGAACAGGTACGCTCCGGAAGTGTGAAGACCACTGGAGCTACACCGACTAAGAAATCCAAACCCGGTGCAAAAGAAGCAGCTGAGACCGAAGTGGAAGCTGAAGCAGTAGTAGAAACAGTAGTAGAAGCGGAAGTGGAAGCTGAAGCTGAAGCGGAAGTAGAAGCTGAGGCAGAAGCGGAAGCAGAAGCTGAGGCAGAAGCGGAAGCAGAAGCTGAAGTGGAAACAGAAGTAGAAGCTGAAGTGGAAGCGGAAGTAGAAGCAGAAGCGGAAGTGGAAACAGAAGTAGAAGCTGAAGTGGAAGCGGATGTAGAAGCTGAAGTGGAAGTGGAAGCAGAAGCGGAAGTGGAAGCAGAAGCGGAAGTGGAAACAGAAGTAGAAGCAGAAGCTGAAGCAGATGTGGAAGTAGAAGCAGAAGCGGAAGTGGAAGCTGAAACTGAGGATGAACCTGCTGCTGAATCTGAACCAGAAGATAAAGATTAAAGTGTCCGGCAGAAATTGGAATTAATCGGCCTCAACCGGTTAACCGGAGGTATGTTGTGCAAGATTTAATCGAATATATTGCTCTTTCTTTGGTTAATGATCCACTTCAAGTACGCGTGAGCCAGGAGCAACGTGGTCCCAATGTTGACATCCGGTTGCAGGTAGCCAAGGAAGACATGGGTCGTGTGATTGGGAAACACGGGCGGGTAGCAAATTCAATGCGCAACTTGCTGCGTGTCTCAGCGGCTCGAGAAGGTAAACGCGCCACTTTGGATATCATGGAACCAGAATGACATCCAAGTCTGCACGAATGCACGACGATAATCATTCAGGCTCGTCATCCCCCGGCGAGCCTGAATTCTTGGTAGTTGGTAAATTGGGGAGGCCGCATGGTATACATGGTGAAATTGTGATGGATGTATACACTGATTTTCCTGAGCGGCTGAAGCCAGGCGTGAAGGTTTATCTCGGTCCGCAGTTTCACCCTCTGCAGATCACCAGGCGCCGACCACACTCGCGCGGCATGCTTTTGTACTTTGATGGTTATCAAACCAGGGAACAGGTTTCCGAACTCCGAAACTTGCTTGTGCATGTCCTTACCGTGGATCGACCGCAATTACCGGAAGGGGAATTCTACCACCACCAATTACTCGGACTCGAGGTGATTGATGAGAATGACGCAAGATTAGGTTGGGTCACTGAAATCCTCGAGACTGGTGCAAACGAGGTTTATATCGTAGAGGATAGTGATGGGTCCGAGCTCCTGATTCCAGCTATTGAATCAGTGATCCTGGACATCGATTTAGCGAGCAATCGAATCCAAGTACATCTGCTTCCCGGCCTGCTCCAGGATAATAACTGATCGACTTTGCTTGACAGTGGAGAAAGTCCTGTGGTATTCTGTTCGCCATGTTTCAACCTTTAAATGAAGGAAGCTGCTTGCTTCTAGGAGCATTCAGGTGCGTGATCCCAAGCAATATTGGGTAGCATTTTCTCTGGTAAAAGGAATTGGCCCTGTCCGCTTCCAGGCTTTATTAAATTATTTCGGTGATCTACAAGTAGCCTGGGGTGCTCCTATCGAGGCTTTAAAAGCAGCCGGTCTCAGCGATAAGATCATTGAGAATCTCGTCGTAATGCGCTCCTCGATTGACCTGGATAAGGTCTGGGAACAGATCGAAGCGAAAGGAATTTCGGTCATCATCCAAACGGATGAGACTTATCCGAAGCGGCTCGAAGAGATTGAACAACCACCACCTGTTTTGTATACACAGGGCGACCTAATCGCTGATGACGAATGGTCCGTAGCCATTGTTGGGACCAGACGGGTAACAGCATACGGAAGGCAGGTTACAGAGGATATCGCAGGTAGTTTGGCTAGAAATGGACTTACCATAATCAGTGGGTTAGCGCGAGGTGTGGATTCGATCGCCCATCAGGCAGCGCTTGATGCTGGAGGAAGAACGATTGCAGTATTGGGTAGTGGTATCGACCGGATATACCCGCCAGAAAACAAGCTCCTGGCCGACAAGATTAAAGCTAACGGGGCGCTAATCAGCGAATACTCCCCGGGGACACCTCCCGAAGCCTCTAACTTCCCTGTGCGTAATCGTTTGATATCTGGTTTATCTCTAGCTGTCGTGGTTGTTGAAGCAGGGCAGACAAGCGGTGCTTTGATCACAGCAGCTTTTGCTGCAGATCAGGGTCGAGAGGTTTTTGCGGTTCCAGGCAACATTACCTCTCCTGGAAGTGTGGGCACCAATCGCTTGATCCAAAACGGAGCTTATCCCTTACTGAGTGCTGAACAGGTATTGGAAACCCTGGAGCTGAGTATGGTTGCAGAACACCGGGCTGCCCGGGTAACTTTACCCAGTGATGCGGTTGAAGCTCAACTCTTCGAGACCCTTGGAGGAGAGCCATTACACATTGATGAAATCACAAACCGGACGGAGATTCCGGTTGAGAAAGTAACTGCCACCCTGGCTCTGATGGAGCTCAAGGGTATGGTCCGCCAGGTGGGGGGCATGCAGTACATCGCATTACGAGAGGTACGAGAAGCATATAAAGATGTTGATGAAAATACAAATTGATACTTGGAGATTGCATGCAAGATAATTATTATGCGGTGATCATGGCTGGTGGTGGTGGAACACGTCTTTGGCCCCTTTCCCGGGCGACAAAACCAAAGCAGATGCTGCAATTGATTGACGATCAAAGCTTGTTTCAGATCGCTGTGCGGAGGTTGGCCGGGGAATTTCCTGCTGAACGAATTTTGATTGTCACAATCGCAGACCAAGCTGATGAATTACGTGAGCAAGCTCCAGAGATTCCAGCCGAGAATTTCATCCTTGAGCCAATGCCACGCGGTACCGCTTCTGTGATCGGTTTGGCGGGCATTGTTTTACAGGAGCGGGATCCAGATGCAGTGATGGCGGTATTAACCGCGGATCATTTCATTGGTAATGAAGATAAATTTCTCCGCTTGCTGCGGGCAGCATACCAGGTAGCCCAAGACGATTATCTGGTTACTCTGGGGATTGAACCGACGGCGCCGGCAACTGGATATGGCTATATTCACCAAGGAGAACTGATCGGTCAAACCGACCAGCTGAATGTCTATCAAGTACTTAAATTTAAGGAAAAACCGGATCTAGCTCAAGCAAAAACGATGCTGGAATCGGGTGACCATGCTTGGAACTCCGGTATGTTTGTTTGGCAGGTCAACAAAATCATGGACGAATTTGCTCGCCAGATGCCGGACCTCTCAGCCAGGTTAGGAAAAATCTCCAGAGCCAGGCATACCCCGGAATCTGAGATGGTCATCAACCAGGAGTGGCCCGCAATCAAACCAGAGACCATTGATTATGGGATCATGGAAGGAGCCCGGAATGTAGCAGTTATTCCAGCAGAAGGCCTGCGCTGGAACGACGTTGGCAGCTGGGATTCGCTCTTTGATGTATTTGAGCCCGATAAAGATGGAAATATTGTGATCGGAGGCCAGCATATTCTCAGTGAAACCCAGGATTCTCTGGTTTACCAAAACCAGGACCAGCGCCTAATCGTTACCATAGGTGTTGAGAATCTTGTTGTTGTTGATACTGGCGATGTATTGCTGGTTTGCCATAAAGATGCTACCCAGAAGGTTCGCCAAGTTGTCAGCCAGCTGCGTGCAGATCGAGAGGAATACGTTTGAAGTGAGGTATTTATTTTGGAAGCTTATTGTGTAAAGTGCAAAACAAAACGGGAAATGCTGAACCCGAAACCAGAATATACAGCAAATGCAACCCCTGGTACTCGGGGTACTTGTCCGGTTTGCGGGACGATCCTGTTCCGCATGGGCAAGACCGAAGCTCATGAAGGAATTCCCAAACCAGAGAAGGCAAAGAAGACTCGCAAGAAAAAAGGCAAAGGTAAATTGGTGATTGTTGAATCCCCAGCCAAAGCGCGCACCGTTGGGAATTTTCTCGGTAAAGGGTATACCGTGAAGGCTTCAGTTGGGCATGTACGTGATTTATTACGTTCGCAATTATCGGTGGATGTCGAAAACGGATTTTCCCCGAAGTATAGAGTACCGAATGATAAGCGCCCGGTGGTAAAGGAGCTCAAGAAGCTCGCCCAGGATGCTGCCGAGGTATATTTGGCGACAGACCCCGATCGCGAAGGTGAAGCTATCGCCTGGCATCTCGTCGAATCGGTTGAAATAGACCCCAAGATCACCCAGAGGGTGATTTTCCATGAGATCACACAACCAGCCATTGCCGAGGCATTTGAACAGCCAAGGGAAATCAACATGGATCTGGTAAATGCACAACAAGCTCGACGAATTCTCGACCGGTTGGTTGGCTATAACTTAAGCCCATTATTATGGCGAAAGGTGCGCAGCCGATTATCTGCTGGGCGAGTACAGTCCGTCGCTCTGCGATTAATCGTCGAACGAGAACGCGAAATTGAAGACTTCAACCCTGTAGAATATTGGTCTATTAAAGCTGAATTTCAACCAGATGGGACGCGGGATTCTTTCATTGCAAAATTGATCCGTATCGATAAAGAGGAAGCAGTTCTTGGAAACGAAGCGCAAGTTCAGCCAATCCTGGCTGATATGGATAAAACTGATTATAAGATCACAAAGATTAACCGCGGGGAACGGAAACGCAAACCGCGGCCACCTTTCATCACCAGCACGCTGCAGCAAGAAGCATCTCGCCGGCTCGGATTCAGCGCACGCCGTACAATGGCGCTCGCTCAGCAGCTCTATGAGGGCATTGATGTCGGGAATGGGGGATTGGTTGGATTGATCACATATATGCGAAGCGATTCCACTAATGTATCATCCATTGCTCAAAACGAAGCTGCCAAATTTATCGTTTCAGAATATGGTAAGAATTACCTGCCAGCGAAAACTCCGGTTTACAGCAAGAGAGCTCGCGGGGCTCAAGAAGCGCATGAAGCCATTCGACCCACATCGGTCTGGCGGCAACCAAAAAAGATCACGAAACATCTTTCCCGCGATCAACTTCGCCTTTACCGCTTGATTTGGCAGCGTTTCGTAGCTTCCCAGATGGCCTCCGCAATTTATGATACCTTAGCGGTCGATGTAACTGGTACAAACGAGACTCATGAGTACCTTCTGCGTGCCTCAGGTCAAACGATCCGCTTCCAGGGTTTCATGATCATTTATGAAGAAAAGCGGGATGAGGAAAAGGAGGCTGCTGCAGGTGAACATGTGCAAATCCCCTCCAGCATTGAAGAAGATCAGCCCCAGAAACTCCTGCAGCTGATCCCCGAACAGCATTTCACCCAACCACCGCCCCGATACTCTGAGGCTTCATTAGTTCGTACGTTAGAGGAAAATGGTATCGGGCGGCCATCAACATATGCACCCATTCTTGGGACAATCCAACAGCGGGGATATGTCTATCAAGAGAGCAGGCGCTTATTTCCAACCGAAACAGGAATCCTGGTGAATGATTTGCTGGTCGAACATTTCCCAGACGTAATTGAAGTTGGTTTCACCGCACGCATGGAATCTGACCTGGACCGGATTGCTTCTGGGGATGAACAATGGGCAAACGTAATCGAAAGATTCTACAAACCATTTGAAGAAGATGTCAAGGCTGCTGAAGAAAAAATTTCCGAGATGAAAATGGAGCTGGAACTCATCGGGCGCGCCTGTCCGAAATGTGAACATGATCTTGTGATCCGCTGGGGGCGCTATGGTAAATTTATCAGCTGCAGCAATTTCCCAGAGTGCCGCCATACAGAGCCCTGGTTGGAGAAGATTGGTGTCACCTGTCCGCTGGATGGTGGTGATGTGGTTGATAGGAAAACTCGTAAAGGGCGTACTTTTTATGGCTGTTCAAATTATCCCGAATGTGACTTCACATCCTGGAAAAAACCTTTGCCCATACCGTGTCTCAATTGCGGTGGTTTGCTAGTTGCAGCCAACAAAAGACATGCCCAATGTACCCAATGTGAAGAACAATTCTCACTGGATGAATTATCCTTGGAAGAAGTTCCGACCAATTAATCTTTCCGGCATGAGTCTTGCACCTTAAGCGATGATAGATTCTCGCACTTTTGTGCTAAAATTTGATTTGGACTGAAATTTATAGAATTGATCGGAGAGAGGAAAATGGATGACATCCGTGAGCAACTCAATAAACCACTTTGGATCGGGATTATCGCCTTTGTTGTTGGTCTGCTGATCGGCCTGGTTGTATTAGGCTGGTGGTTGTGGCCTGTGCAATGGACAGATGCTGGACCTAGCGATTTACGTATCGAATACCAGGAAACTTATCTGCGTATGGCGATCGATTCCTACACGCTAAACCAAGATGCAGCTAGCGCCCAACAGCGAATCGCCGAAGTAGGAGAAAATTCCGCTGAAATCCTGGCGAATATTGCCGCTGACCCCGGTACCCAAAATACTGATTCAATTCAGGCATTTATGCTCTTCTCTGGGACCGAGCCAGTGGAAGAAGTGGAGGCAACTCCCACGCCGGAGGAGGAGCCCAGCCTGGCACGAAGATGGCTTCCCTGGTTATGTCTGATTACTTTCTTACTTGCCGGGGCTTTAGTGATTGTCTTCCTCGTCCGGAACCGTTCCTTCAATTTTAGCCTTCCTTCAACCCGCAAGGAAGCACCCTCGGAGGCGGAGTATCCTGAATATACCGCCACCCAAGATGAACCGCCTTTGGCCCAGTTCATGACAACCTACCAGGTTGGAAACGACCTCTTCGATGATTCGTTCAGCATTGACTCCCCAGCAGGTGAATTCCTCGGTGAGTGTGGGGTGGGAATCTCGGAGACGATCGGAGTTGGTGAGCCAAAGAAAGTCACTGCTTTCGAGGTCTGGTTATTTGATAAGAATGATATTCAGACCGTGACAACAGTCTTGATGAGCAAGAATGCTTTTGAGGATGATGCCACCAGACAGCGCCTATCCGCTAAGGGTGAGCCAGTCCAGGCTGAACCAAGCCGGGAACTGATCCTTGAGACGGCTACCTTGCGACTCGAAGCACGCGTGGTTGACATGTCATATGGCTCAGGTGGATTACCGCCGGAAAGCTTCTTTGACCGTGTAACACTTGAGCTGGTTGCCTGGCCAAAAGGATAAACTATAAATAATAGATAAACAAAAAGCAGTGAGGAATATGCTCACTGCTTTTTAATTTAATAAACCAGGTGATTCAGAGTTTATTCGATCTTTAATATTTTCAAGCTGATTTGACCAGCAGGTGTTTCAGCGATCACCTCTTCGCCTTCCTTACCACCGAGAAGCGCAGACCCGAAAGGTGATTGATTCGAAATCCGTCCATTTTTGGGATCCGCTTCCTTGGCACCCACGATATCGTATGTTTCAGGTGGGTAATTGGCTTCCTGAATGGTCACTTTTGTACCAACGGTCACGACTCCTCGATCACTCTTCAACTCTTCAATAATCACAGCATTCTTAAGCACGAATTCCAATTCCTGAATCTTGCCTTCCAAGAATGCCTGAGATTCCTTCGCTGCGTGATAATCCGCATTTTCGGATAAATCTCCCATTTGGATGGCAGAGCGCAAGCGTTTGGCGAGCTCATCCCTTTCGGGACCTTTTAATCGTTCGAGTTCTGCGCGCAAATTTTTTGCGCCTTCATAAGTTAAATACTGTTCGTCACCCATAATTTAGCTCCAAGGGGCGTATTATACTGCGAAATATGGATCGTGACCACATTCCACAAAATCAATTGTGGCGGAGTTATATGCAGTAAATTAAGGCAAAGTTGCTGGATCGAAAAGCTTGTTATGTTCTTGAAGCGCGAAGCGGTCTGTCATACCGGCAATATAATCGCATATGGTGCGTTCCAATCCGCGCGTTTCAATGAAATCTTGCACGTGTTGGGGCAGCATGGAAGATTCTGATTGGTAAGCAGTAAATAAATCGGTGATGATGCGTTCGGCTTTTACCGCCATCCGCACCACCCGGTGGTGGCGGTACATGTTTGCGTACAGGAAATCCTTCAAATGGCGGTTTCGGCGTTGCATATCTTCGCTGAATCCAATCACATTGAAAGCGAGTTTTTGTAATTGCTCAACAGAGCGGATACTATTCTCCCGTAAACATTGATCTGTGGAGGTAACCAGATCAGTGACTTCCAATCCAATCAGGCGGCGGATCAACCTGTGGCGGGATAAATCATCCAATTGACCACCATGCCACCCGACACTTTTTACCAGGATTTCCCACAAAGTTATACCTTCAAGCATCCTGGGTGTGATCATTCCTGAGCGTAAACCATCATCCAAATCGTGGGCGGTATAGGCCAGCTCATCAGCTGCATTGGCAATCTGAGCTTCTAAATGTCCACGCAGGTCTGGGTTGTAATCGGATGCATCGGAAATATCGTACTCGGATTCGTGTTTAACTATGCCTTCACGGACTTCCCAGGTAAGGTTTAAACCTGGAAAATCCGGGTAACGCTCTTCAAGATCGGTGACAATACGCAGGGATTGTCTGTTGTGGTCAAAACCACCAGAATCCTTCATCAAACGGGTCAGAGCTACTTCACCGGAGTGCCCAAATGGTGAGTGACCTAGATCGTGAGCCAGGCAAATCGCTTCTTCGAGATCCTCGTTTGCCCCCAGGGCTCGAGCAATAGTGCGTCCGATTTGAGCTACTTCCAAAGTGTGAGTCAGCCGTGTCCGGTAGTAATCGCCCTCGTGGATGATAAAAACTTGAGTTTTGTACTCAAGACGGCGAAAAGCTGTCGTGTGAAGAATCCGGTCCCGATCACGTTGAAATGCAGTCCGAAAGAGAGGTTCATCCTCCGGGCAGGAGCGACCTTTTGTGGCCGCGCTGTGCAAGCCGTAAGGTGCTAAATTGTGCTGCTCATTGGCTTCTAATTGTTCGCGTGTGAAGTACATAATATCTCAATTACTGCTGTCCTTACAGAGAGTGGATCAGATAAGCAATGGTTAATTCAGAGTGATGTCGGCTATTATTATAACTTAAGCAGACCAGACAGCATCCCGAAGGGCAGTGCAAGCAATCTCTTGAACTCTTATTCTGCACTTGAGATTACTGTCCCTGAGCTTGATCCGAGCAGCACATCCAAGAGAGTTCCAGGCTGATCCCCTGAGAAGATTAGGATCTCCATATCCGGGATAGCGCGGCTTAAGGCTACACACTGCTCAACTTTGTTTTGCATGCCGCCGGTGACATCAGTTGCCGCTGAGCCGCTCAGCGCGGGTAGCACATCCCTGAAGTTCTGCGGGGTAATCTTAGGTATGATGGTCGATTGATTTGGAAAATCCTGCCAAACGCCTTGCTCCATCCCCGCTAATAACATCCTGTCGGGATGGAAGTGCCTGGCCAGATGGGAGAATAAATCCTCGGTGGACAGGATCGTTCCCCCGAGTGACCGGTCAAAAATCACATCTCCATGGATAACAGGTAATAATCCGGCACGGAGAGCTGCGTTTAGCGGTCCCAAATCCCAATGCTCAACTTGGCCGTTTCTGGCGATAACAGCAGCTGATGGCGGCAGAGCAATGACGGGTAATGCGACCGCTCTTAATGCCTCAACTACCAATCGATTGAGAATGGCCGCATCCCACCATACCTCCGCAAAACCATACCATTGGTCTGGGGTTGTGACACCCTGCCTGGTACCATGCTTCTTGGCAGACACATGTGCAAATGAACCCGCGCCATGCCCGATCACCAGGCGTAAGGATGGTTGTTGTTCCAGCGCAGAAGCGATTTCTTCTGCCAGGCGGACCAGAGTTTTTCGCCTCAGCGTACGAGGGCGTTTCTTATCGGTGATCAATGATCCCCCTAATTTCAGCAATACAAGTTGTTTGGGAAATTCCTCGAGAATCTTCATTTGCTCGCCTTGAAGTTTGACTGGTTAACTGTTGACCGTAGTGATGATAATGTTCGTTGCACCCGCGGCGGTTAAAGCTTTGGCAATCTGTTGGGCAGATTCCTTTGGTACCAGCGCGATCATATTGCCGCCGCGACCGCCTCCGGAGAGCTTGGCGCCATTGGCACCTGCCTGGCGAGCAGCTTGAACGAGTCGGTCCAGCTCGAATGACGATATACCCATTTTCTCCAATAGGGATTGGTTCTCGTTCATCAGCGGACCGAGAGCGGCAATATCACCGTTTTCAATCGCCTGCCGAGCTTGATAGACGATCTTACCGGTGCTATTAAAAAGATCCTGGAAAAGCATGCTATCTTCCTGCCAGGCTTTGCGAACATCTGCCACTGCTGCTGCGGTAGGGCTGGGGATGCCTGTGTCGCCAATCACAATAGTGAAAGGTTTTGATACATGAAAAGGCTCCATCATTCCTTTCTGGTCAGTATCCTTCCTGGTAAAGAAAATTGGTTTCTCATAGGTGATCACCGTATTGTCGATCCCCGATGGGGTACCATGATACAGTTTTTCGATTTCAAAGGCTAAATCCGAAATGTCTTCGTCCAATAGAGGTCGTCCTAAGAACTCGGAAAGTGCACGAATCATTGCTACAGACACCGCGGCTCCAGAACCTAATCCAGCTGCGATAGGTATTGAGGATGAGACTCGGATCGTCATGGCAGGGGGCTGATTAATCTGCGTAGCTTCAAGTACTCCCCGTACAACTAAAACCAGGGGATGATCCGCAGGTAAATCATCCCAGTTCTTTTCAAGCCCAATATCAGGGGCTTGAAAGTTTACCCAACCTCGTGGTTGATCAGGTCGGGCTGAGATGATGGCCCTGGCTTTCACCTGGTTCACAGGCACAGCAATGGCTGGTTGTCCATATACCACAGCATGTTCACCGAACAAGATTATCTTCCCGGGAGCAGTTGCAGAGATTGCAGGCATGTCAGTTTAGAATAAATAGAGGATCAGTACGACAACCAGTCCCCATAACAAGATGGTGATTTGCAGAGGTTGATCAGAGAGCAGTTCTTCCTCCGGGGCACCACCACCGTGATTGGTCTGGATCAGGTACAAATAACGCAATATACCGTAGATCGCAAAGGGGATGGTGAGCATCATGGCATGATTAGCAGGTAGATTGGGCGCGGAGAAGGTATACAAGCTATAAGCCACAACGGTGGTTGCTGAAACTATGGTGATGTATTGGTCTAAGAGAGGCAGGCTATATCCATCCAGTACCCTGCGGTGGGACTGTGCCCCTTCTGATAAAAGCGTTAATTCCGCCCTGCGTTTCCCTAATCCAATATACAGGGCTAACAGCGTGGTGACAACATAAAGCCAGGGTGAAAACCGAGCTACCTCGATTAATGTCAATCCAGCAACCACGCGAATTACATAGAAGCTGGCCAAGACGAAGACATCGATAATGATCACATGTTTGAGCCAACGGGAGTAAATGAGGTTGAGGACGAGGTAAATAAGAAGGATCAAACAAAAACTCGGTGAGAGCAGATAGGCAAGGGGATAAGAGATAAACAACAGGAGCAGAACAGCCCAGCGTGCAGTTGAAACCTTCAGTGCTCCGGAGGCGATTGGTCGATTTCTTTTTTTTGGGTGATGGCGGTCAGCCTCGACATCGGTGATGTCATTTAACAGATACACCGAGCTGGAGATTAGGCAAAAGAGGATAAAACCCGAGAAAGTAACCAGAAAAGCCTGAATATCCAGCAACTTCTCGTCGAATACGAGTGCGGTGAAGATCAATACATTCTTCATCCACTGCTTTGGTCGCATGGATATTAGCAAAACGCGCAGAGTCTGAATAACCATGGGTGGAATTATACTTGCATTTATTAATATTAATTGCACCCTGGCTTACATTTCCTTTAATTCTTATCCTGACGTATAATTTTAATGTGGATCCGATAGCTGAAAGACAATCCCCGCGCAACATTCTCGCCGGACAGCTAAGGCGAGATTATGTTGTGCTGCCAAATGGTGAAATCCGATTGGATGTCCCTGGTGGCAACCTGCTGTATGCTGCAGCGGGTTTAGCTGTTTGGGAGCCATATCCGCGACCGGGTTTAGTATCGCGGGTTGGTGAGGATTTCCCCGAAGAATGGCTGGCAGAGTTTTCCCAGCATGGATTTGATGTGCGGGGGATCAATGTTCTAGATCAACCGGTTGATTTACGATCCTTTTATGCCTATCGCGATCCAACCCAACGAGTCGAAGAAGACCCAATGGCTTATTTTTCCGGGCTTGGAAAACCATTCCCTAAAGACCTTCTTGGATATCGATCGGGGAACACCGGACCAGATAGCCGCACACGATTATCTACGACATCCTTAAGACATGTCGATTTCGTCCCCGAATACCTGGAAGCGACGGCTGCGCATATTTGTCCTGTTGATTACCTGACACATAGCTTACTACCGGCAATCTTGCGCCAGGCAGGTTTCACCATGATTACCCTCGATCCATCGCCGGGGTATATGGTCCCCGCCTTCAGGGATGATATCGCGTCGATTGTGACCGGTCTGAACGCATTTCTTCCGTCAGAAGAAGAAGCCCGCGCTCTATACCATGGTACCAGTCCTGATTTATGGGAGATAGCAGAAATATTTTCCTCATATGGTTGTGAAATCATCGTGATCAAGCGTGGGGAACGTGGGCAATTTCTTTATGATTCGAGCACACGAAAACATTGGGAGATCCCAGCTTACCCTGTTGAAATCATTGATCCCACAGGAGCTGGGGATGCATTTTGTGGTGGTTTTCTAGCAGGTTTCCGGCGCACTTTTGACCCAGTTCAGGCGGCTGTTTATGGAAATATCTCTGCCTCTCTGGTGATTGAAGGACAGGGACCTTTTTATGCGTTGGATTCGCTGCCTAATCTTGCACAAGCACGCTTCGAAGCACTTCTGCAATCCGTGCGAGAGGTATAGAACGAAATGAACCCCCAAACCGTTGAGCGAGTCATCGGCCTGGCTATTCAGGTACAGCAGATACCTGCTCCAACTTTTTCCGAAGGGCGAAGGGCGGAATTTATCCGTTCGTGCTTTGTTCAAGAGAACCTGGAGAAGATCGAGATTGACGAGATGGGCAATGTCCTCGGGTGCTTACCAGGAAATGGTTCAGCACCACCTATCATCGTTTCCGCCCAT
>DATKXE010000594.1:0-11904 GCA_035529195.1 Anaerolineales bacterium | reverse complement strand
GCTGTCATTGCGAGGAGGGAACCGACGAAGCAATCTCAGTGAAAGTAATTTTATTAATAGCGATGTTCCCATCAAATTGATGCGATTTGAGATTGCTTCGCTCCGCTCGCAATGACATTAAGCTGTCATTGCGAGGAATGAAATGACGAAGCAATCTCGTTCTTTTTTGATCCCGCATCCAATAAATGAAACACTACCCTTAAAAAAGCCGGACGGGCCACTAGGAGGTGCCCCGTCCGTCGTGATTGGGGTGGATTAAGAGAAGCTGCCACCCCTTTATGGTTGTTAATTACGGGTCGTCTCACGGACCAGTATATTCCGGGATAGTACCCGTATTGGGGCAGTACTCTTCACCAGTGTTACTATATATATTATTTAGATCATTGAGTAATGCCTTGTCTTTGCTCTTTTCCCAAGAGTTCGTGGATATCCAATCATCCAACGACCTCGTTGAACACCTGCCTGGTATCATGGATCTTGCGATTCAAACCACAGCCACCTGTCCATTCGACGATTATAAGGATAGCCTAATTCAATTTGCCAGCGCCATCTACTCTTTAAACCTGGAGAACGGGCGCTGCGTGGATCCGGGATTACCTGTTGGTTGCGGAATGTATGATCCAGTACATGGGTATCTCCATCTCCCCATCCCAGAATTCACTTATACTGGTGATAGATTGACCCTGGACAGCACCCAGCAACCTTTTCCAGGTGGAATAAAAAGCAGTTTTGGAATAAATTTCATCGAGATAAATCTTACCCGTATAACGAATGGGAAGTCTCTCATCCTCGAACTGGAAAGTCCCGGTGACGTACAAACTGAATTCGCGATGCATATTATCATGATCAGCAACCAACACGGTGAAGGGAAAATCTACCCAATGACAAATCCAATTTTAACAAGTGAAGATGGATCTTCATCCAAAACAGTAAAACAATTAGCAATCAATATCCCAAAGATAGAGCTGGGAGATTTCAACCAGCTCGGTATAATCATCACTCGTATCGACAACCAGGAGAGAATTGACCATGCCGGAGTTTACACAATTGAACTCTCTCCATATTAGACAAATACTATTCTGCGTTTTACAACACGAATGATCTAATCGCTCCTAAGTCTCGGAACGGAATTGATGCAAGACATAATTTAATCAAATTGATTTAAGCTATCCCCCCACCATCCACTACCAGCGCAGCACCGGTGACATAACTGGAAGCCTCACTGGCCAGGAATAGAACGGCTTGGGCTACCTCCATGGGTTCCCCATAACGCCCCAACGGTCGATCAGCCGCATCGGCCATGAAGGACGCCTCATTTTGAGCCAGCTGCTGCGCTTCACCGCGCAGCATCGGTGTGTCAGTATCCCCGGGACAGACACAGTTCACGCGGATATTTTGCGGTCCATGGTCGATGGCCATCGCGCGGGTCATATTCACCACGGCTGCTTTGGATGCACAATAGGAAACAGCTTTGCTGCCACCTTTCATCCCCCAGCCGGACCCAACGTTGATAATTACACCCCCACCTGCCTCTACCATTTTCGGGATAGCATACTTGCTCATCAGGAACACCGACTTGGTATTGACCGCCATGACCCGATCCCACTCTGCTTCAGTGGTCTCGAGAATATCGTTACGTCGAATCACGCCCGCATTATTAAATAATATGTCTAACTTACCAAACCGATCGCTGGCTGCCTGTACCACTTTTTGACAATCTCCCGATACTGTCACATCACAATGCACAAAAATTACCTCACCCCCGTTCGCACGCATCTCATCCACAAGTTTTTGTCCGTCAACCGCGCTGATATCAGCGATAACTACTGATGCACCCTGCTCAAGGAAAAGCTCTGCAGTGGCACGGCCAATCCCGGAAGCGCCTCCGGTGATGATGGCGCTCTTGCCCATTAATTGCTTCATACGACCTCCTCAATTCCCTATGCGATAAACTGCCCGTTCCCGGTATCCAGTTGTTATGGATATATGCCCGGATAACTGGGCATCTAAATCTATATCCCCGGTGTCCACCAGCAGCGGTCGACCCCCAAAAGTATGCAGCTTACCTGGCGTACAAATCACCTGAAGGTTCTCCCGACCAATTTGCTTGATCACCTCTGCGCTGATAGGCTGGTTGCCGCGCCCGAAGAGAAATCCCTGTCCTCCAATCGGTGTAATCACGATCCGGGCAGGAGCAGATTCTATCAATGCCAAGAGTTTCTGCTCGTTCACGTCCAATGTCACCAGCTTGTCGTGGGCTACCACATCCACACCCACCAATGTTTTCTTAAATCCCAGGCGATTTGCGACCGCGCGGGTTGTGGTGCCAGGTCCTAATATATAAATGCAGTCTGGCAGCATATTTTCAACAACATCCCAGGCGATGGCTTCCATCTGGACATTCTCAGAGGCAGGCGTGGGTGCTTTGCTGTTCTGAAGCAAGCGGCTGTGATCTGGAACCAATAAGTATCCATACAAGCGGGTAGCGATGATGCCCTGCCGGTAAGCTTCTTCGTCCAGGTCAACAACTTCTGCTTCCCTAAGGTTAGGCGATCGATTGCTTAGATATAACGCGGCCAGGTAACCTGCAGCACGAGGATGGGTTGCGAAAACTGCAGATTGAATCTTGACCCCGGCTGGTATGCCCAATGCTGGGATTTGGTCTCCAATACCTCGAAAAATATCCCGTGCAGTACCATCACCGCCGGAGAAAACCAGGAGATCGACCTGCGAGTCACACATCGCGGTGGCCGCCAGAATGGTATCTTCTGGTGTAGTTTCCCCTGGGGTGATGCTACCCATGACTTGTGGTTTGAAACCAGCATTTCTCGCAACATCTGCTCCCATCTCACCGGGAGGTGTGAGAATCTCCAAATCCTTGGTTTTCTGACCCAGAACCCGCAGAACCTGGGCAGCTCGATCACCCGCGCGGGGTACAGCCCCCAATTCCAAGGCGCGCTTTTGGATATCAACCCCATCGCTGCCTTTCAAGCCTACCCTACCACCAATCCCAGCGATAGGATTGACGATCAATCCCAAACGTTTCACTTCAGATGACATTCTTGAAATGGGGGACCCCACCTATCAGCCCTGATCTTGCCCAGTCTTACGCTGGTATGCTCGCCAGGTCACTGCCCAAGTTTTGGGATTATCAAGCACCTCATGATCCGTTTTGTGGACTGTGCTGTTGTGCGGCGCAGATGTGATAACTTCAGGATTTGAGCGTGCTTCTTCAGCGATATGCTTCAGGATGGCAACATATTCATCCAAATCTGCCTTCGAGTACGATTCAGTTGGTTCCAGTGTCATCGGTTCTGGAACTACAAATGGGTGGTGGCTTGTCCAGTAATGGGTTCCAAAATCTGCCACTCTGATTCCGATCTCTTCTGAGTGGACGCCAGTCTGTTCATATAGTTCTTCCCAGCTGTAGCGTACCTGCTCGATCCGCCTTTTTCCAGGCGCATATGGTGCGCTCACCCCCTGGATCTCCAGCACCTTGCTCATCAAATAATTATTATTCAGCACGGCGATCTCTGCTGCCTCGCGCAATCCTTCTGCGCCAAGGCTCATGATCCAGGCATAAGCGCGCAGTATATTCTGGGGAACACCATAAAAGGATCTGATCTTTCCAATTGAATCAGGTCGGTTGTAGTCGAGGTAATATTTCTCACCATCATGTTCAACAGTCGGTAAGGGGAGAAAGCGCGCCAAATCGTTGGTAACACCACTGGCACCCGCACCGGGTCCACCACATCCGTGGGGTGTTGAGAAAGTCTTGTGCAAGTTAAAATGACATAAGTCGAACCCCGCTTCTTTCGCCCGGGTAATCCCAAGGATGCCGTTTGCATTCGCCTGATCATACGAGCACAAACCACCTGCATTGTGCACAGTATCAACAAATTCCGCGATCTTGGGATTAAATATGCCCGTATCCTCCGGATTGGTGATCAGCAATGCAGCTGTGCGCTCGGATACAGCTGCTTTCAATGCCTCCAGGTCGGGATAACCATCTTCATCGGGATAAAGTGTGATCACTTTATAACCCGCGGTTTTTGCGCAAGCAGCATTCGATGGATGAGAAAAGATGGTGGTGATCACCTCGTCCCTTTGCGCCGCTTCACCATTCTTCGCATGGTAGGCGCGCACCATAGATACGTTGGCATAAATAGCGGCTGAACCAGCGCCTGGTTGAAGCGTGAATCGATCCAATCCGGAGATTTCCTTAAAGAATTCCTCCAGCCGGTAGATCACTTCCAGAATACCCTGCACCGTAGATTCTGGCTGCAGTGGGTGCAGGTCAACCACCTTAGATGAACTGGCTAGCTGGTCATTAACCTTCGGGCTGTACTTCATTGTGCAGGTTCCCTGTCCGATATCGATGTTAAGGTCAACTCCCAAATTTTCCTGTGACAGGCGTATAAAGTGACGCAGCACTTGCAGTTGAGCCATCTCGGGCAGATTAGGTGGTATCTTCCTTCGCATCACCTCAGGGAGAGAAGCGCTAACATCACCAACTTGCTGGCGAAGATCTTCTTCAGCTTCTGGTACCAGCACCCCTCGCTGGCCTGGTTGGCTGAGTTCGAAGATGATAGGTTCATCCCATCTGGCTTGATGAAAACGTCGGACCGCTGGTTTTTTTCCAATCTTCATCTTCATTTCGTCACCTCCGCCAGAGTTTCTACCAGGCGATCGATATCTGCCTGGCAGTGAACTTCCGTCACACAATACAATGCACTCTGCCCTAAATCCGGAAATTCCTTGCTGAGGTCTTTGCCACCAAATATGCCATGTTCCAATAAACCCTGGTTGATCTGAGCTACGCTCTTGCCTGTACCATCAAAATTCACGATGAACTCTTTGAAATTGGGAGAATCTGAAAACCATACTTTGAGCCCGTCAACCTCTGCAACCTTGTTCTTCGCATATCGTGAACGCTGCATGATCGCTTCCCCCACATCTAACATCCCTTGAGGTCCCATCAGTGCCAGATAAACTCCGGCTGTGATGCCCCATAAGGCAGATGCTGTGCCGACCCATTCTTTTCCCCCTTCCCGTTTCGCAAATGAAGTCCGCTCATAAGCGACATCCCCAAATCCATATTCACCCTCAACGATGGTCGGTGCGATACCAAACAGGCGTGAAGGATACTCCATCACATAATCCTCCTCGTCTCTGGTAGCGATGAACCCGGCATGACCTCCCCCAAATAACATGTGCATTCCCAGAGGTTGAATGTCCCCACACACAATGTCAGCACCATATTCCACCGGGGGATTGAGTAAACCCAACGAGATAGGGTCGACGCTGACCACGCATATTGTTCCAAATTGATGGGCCAGATCAGCGATTTGATCGGCATTCGTTTCAATACCACCAAAGTAGGAGGGATTCTCGAAGTAAATCGCTGCCAGGTCTTCAGAAAGCATTTTCTTCAAAGTACCCAGGTCGACCAAACCCGAAACCTGATCGTAATCGACCAACTCGATCTCAATTTCCGGTTTGAGGTAATTCTTGATCATTGAAAGTTTATCCGGATTGATTGCTCTTGTTAGCAAGACCCGTTTGCGTCCTGTGATGCGCGCAGCCATGCGCAACGCTGTGGCTGAAGCCTGGAAACCATCATAGGTTGGCACATTAACGACATCCATGTTGAGCAGTTCACCCATCATGCTCTGGTACTCAAACAAAGCTTGAAAGCGACCATGATCATCATAGGGTTCGCCCGCATAAGCGGTCAAGAATTCACCCCGGGAGTTGACCTCATCACAAACCGCAGGTACATGGTGCTGATAGCAGCCCGCACCCAGAAAATTGAGGTTTTCGCGCGAGGTTTGGTTATTAACCAGCAGGTTCTCGACATGCCGCACTAATTCATACTCTGAGAGCAAAGGAGTGGGTAATTTTAAATTATCTCGGTATCTCAGCTTTTCTGGAATATCTGCATAAAACTCTTCGGTATTGTTTGCACCCACAGATTCCAGCATCTCTTTCTTTACAGCCGGTTCTGAGTTTGGGATGTAAGGATAGCTAGTTGGTTTCTTTTTCGTCATTCAGTCCACCTCCATTATTTGAAATTACCTCAGTCAAAAGGGTTGCGTGATTACATCAATTAATTAACCTGGATGGTTATGCAGGATAGGATTAATAATCACCAGATTGAGCTGCGAACACTTGATTTCTATTTTACATGCAATTGGTTAATATAAGAAACTTCTATGGAATATTTCCCCCAATCTCAGTTATCTGTTCTTTTCTGTCTTGATGCCGCTAAGTGATCATTGATCTCAAGTTTAGATATGTTCCCCTTTTAATTTCTTCTCAAAGAATTCCGCGCTCAATACTGCCGAGGTTGCATCTAACTTCAGGCACTCCCTGAAATAATTCTCAGCCTGTTCATAATTTCCTTCTTGGAGCGCCCTTTGTCCCGCCTTTTCCAGGTAATCGATGGCTCTGGTTGTATCATCTGCCTTCCGCCAATGATCTGCCAATATGGCGTAATTCGAGGGGAGATCATCCGAATTATTTTCCTCAATCCACTCTGCTAATTGACGGTGCAGCTGGCGTCTTTGAGAAAATAACATCGAGCTGTACACAGCATGATAAGTGATCTCATCTCTGAAGGTGTATGTGTGATTGTTTGCAGCAGGTGAAATCAAATCCAGACTGGTGAATGTTTCCATGTGTTTAATAATAATCGGCCTATCTGATTCCAGAGGGTATAGATCCGCCAATGGTTCTATTGAGAATGTATCACCTATAACACTCGCAATTTTCAGGGTCAGCTGTTCTGATGGAGACAAACGGTCCAAGCGGCTTTTGATCAGCCCATCGGCGGTCGTCGGGAACACGATTGAGTCCAGGTCTATATGGGGCAGAACCTGACACTCTCCTGGCTCGACCTTTATATAGCCATCATCCCTCAGGATATAAACCATTTCCTCAATAAATTGGGGATTACCAGCTGCCTGGTCAAGAATTTTGACCAATTCTGGCGGTAAGCTGACTACTTCCAAGTGATCACAAGCCAACAAGTAAGCCTCATCAGCAGACAAGCCCCTTCAAGCTTAACGTGATTAAATGGAGAACTCACCCAAATTCATTTCTGTACGCGCATAGCTATCCAGGTACAGCGCCAACTCCCAAAGAGCACCCATACCACGAACCATTTCAACGGCCCGCACGGCATATTCACGGGCTGTGCTGTATAAACCCAAATGCCCATAAAGCAAACTTAAATTATTGAACATCTGGCCTTGTCCCCAGCGATCTCCAATCGTCTTGAAGATCTCTAAGGCTTCTTCTCCAGCATCGCGTTTTTGAGCGTAATCACTGGCGGTTAAAGACCAGGCATTAAGTGCGCTAGCCTCCCTCTTCCGATTCCCCAAGGATCGCCAAATTGCTAGAGCATCCAGAGAATACTTCCCTGCCAGGGTTTGGTTGCCAGTATCCAAGAGGACTGAACTCAGTGCGCTAAGGGAATTTGCTTCCCCCTGCCTATCTCCTACTGCCCGGTACATTCGCAAGGCTTTATCAAAATAATCCTGGGCTTCTTTTTTCTCTTCTAAGACCCAATGCTTGTATCCAAATGCCAGGTTTACAGCAGCGGAGATTGAATAGTCATCCGAACCTTTCTCAAGCTTTTTTACTGCCTCTGCAATCTCACTGACCTTGGCATTATCACCCTTGCGTGCAGCAGTAAAAACCTGGCGGAAAACTATCCCTACCTGCAGCTCAGGTTTCTCGAGATCCTGGGCGATCTCAACCATTTGATCCAGATCGTCCAGTTCATCCGTGAATTGCCCCATCCGTTCGTAGCATTCAGCGCGCTGGTCGAGAATCTCATATGCCATTTCAGAGGTGATACCCTCAACAGTCAGCGCAGTAGTATAAAGCTCTATCGCGGCAGGATAATCATAAATCGCTTGCGCTTGAGAACCTTTATCGAAAAGCTCCGCAGCGTTAATTTTTTTTTATTCTTGGCTTGCGAGATATTTTTTTCTTCTTTTCCATCCACTCACTTCCTTAATGCAAGATAATAGGGTCTTTATTATGGATAAAATCGATCATTCAATGATGAACGATCAAGTCCTTTTGTAAACTAGTATTTGCCAAAATCCAGCCTTTTGGTGGAGATAAAGATACAACCCCTGGTCTTTTATGATGTGGTTAATTTGATCTGTGCTGTGAAGGTATATGCGGAAGGGTGTTCCTCTCAGACTCAGGATGAAATTCACCAATGGGAGGAACAAACGAAACAGCCAAAAATCGCGGGGAAAAACCAAACCATATGTTTTACGCGCTTTCTTCGCGGATAAATTAATCAGCGCCTGCATATCGTCATAACAACAAACCACCCGATCCAGTGTGACAATATCTACCTCAGGAATTTCTTTTGCAATATCAACAAAATCACCTTGTAGAAAGATGATACTGTCATCCAGCTTCCGCTGTTCTGCTTCTTCTTGCGCTGCACGCAAATAGGCGGATGAAGCATCCACATGCGTCGCCTGGACCACGCCGCGATCAAGTAAAGCGTGCTGAATCCCACCCAGACCTCCACCAATATCAAGCAGTGTCATGCCTTCTATATCAGCATTGGAGATAGCTGAAATCAATTGGCGTGTTGTCCCCGCTACCCCCTCCTTCCTGTAGCGCGCCAACTCTTTTCTGACGTACTTTTCATTGAACTCCTGTTCAATTCCCTGACACTGGTTTCAAGTCATTCAATTTTCTCACATCGAACATAGGGGATAAATCTAGTCTAAATTATAAACTTTTATCCACCCTAGTCAATACTGTAGAGGTCTAATCACTATAAATAATCATTAAAATCACCCAATAGAATTACCGTTATAATAACCAGGTTAACTCAAATCCGGTCTGAAAATTATCAAATCCCTTATCTCTCACAGAGCCCCATCAAAGCCGGGTGCGATAACCACAGCTTCTACCCATGCAAAATAACCGTCGGAATCTAGCAATTCTCTTCTTCACCATGGTCGTGATCATGATGGGATTTGGAATGATCATCCCCATCCTGCCCTTCTACATCATTGAATTTGGTGCCGGGGACAGTGTGATGGGACTGCTCATGGCGACCTCTGCCATCATGCGGTTTCTCTTCCCGTCGATCTGGTGTGGGGTCTCGGATCGCATTGGCCGCAAGCCAGTCTTGATGATCGAGTATTGGGTAATGGGATAGCTCAAATTTTGATCGGTTTTTCAATTGAATTATGGATGTCTCACAGGTACTGAATAACAAGTCGAGCTGGACCATTTATTGAGCCTGATAATTTTGCAGAGAATTTGATATGCGGCTACGAAATATTTTCCACCGGAAAAACATTGCAGCTTTTGGTTTGCTGGTAGTTATTCTCCTATCCATCAATAAACCAATCCCGGATTTTCCCACACTCTTTGGGCGAGAACTCAACCTTAACAAGGCGACCCAATATCTATGCATCGCCGCGGACTTACCGCCCGTGGAGGATGCAAAATTCTTTGGAAATCCATATGATCCTGCCTCAAATTCAAACACTGTCTCTCTCTATTACCGGGCACAGTTCTTCCTTGCACCCCGTCTTCTTCATTTAATAAGTACTTTGGATAATGAGGTTGAGCAAGATGAAATTCAATGGTTCATTGGCTCCAACCTGGATGCTGAGCAAGCCGCACAAATCAGCACACAATACCCGCTCAAATTGATCAATAATTGCGGAGCTCTCCACCTATTTCAAAAGAACTGACCTGAATCCAAAATGAACTTGATCATCCTGCTTACCCTGATCTCTCCGATTGTGATTGGTTATCTCATTATTCACCTATTATTTTCGCGAGATGGGAAAGGAAATAGGTGGCTTTGGCACTTGTGGATGTTATTTCTCGCCCCAGCAGTGGGGTTTGCACTGGTCTCTCTCCTCTACTATATGTGGAGCGTTATTTTTTCACCTGCTCACGCGATAGGCGTGCTTGTCTCGATCGAAGTATTGCTCATCCTGATTTTGTTTGCTGTTAACTTAGTTAATACGCGCTCCCTTACCCCCCAAGAGATTGTTTCTCTCCCCAGACCTGCGCACAACAAGGTGCTTGTTACCGCAGCCACATTGTTGCTAATCCTTTTGCTGGCTAATTATTTTGATGATTGGTTGCGAGAATCCCTGGCTACCCCTTACGGGGATTGGGATGCCTGGGCAATTTGGAACCTGCGTGCGAGCTTCCTTTCTTCCGGGGATAAATGGCTGACGGGTTTTTCTGAGGTCATCTCCTGGAGTCATCCCGATTATCCTCTGCTGCTGCCCCTCAATATATCCCGTATTTGGGTATTAATCGCTCAACGTTCGGTGTTGGTTCCTATCCTGGTGAGCTTGATTTTTCAAATCTCACTTTTGGGATTATTGATCACCTCAATTCAACTGCAGCGCGGCCACCTGCAGGGCATTTTAGCTGGTCTCATTGGCGTGCTGGTCCTTTCTACTTCGCTTTCATTCAAGTTATACGCGGATATCCCCATTGCTTATTATTTCCTGGGGGTAAATACTCTGGTATTCCTTGACGAATCAAATCCAAAAGCAAGCTATTCCCTGGCGGTAGTCACTGGCTTGCTGGTCGGTGCTGCTGTGTGGACAAAGAATGAAGGTTGGGCAATTCTTGGTGCAATGGTGATCACCAAGATAATCATTGATCTCACCTCTCGGAAATTCTCACCGTCCAGAAATTGGTGGGGTTATTTTCTGATCGGATTGGCACCGCTAATACTGGCGACCATCCATTTCAAATTCGTTTACGCACCACCCAGTGATCTGGTCGAGAACCTGAGCTTTGGATCGATAACTGCTGCTTTTCTCTCTGCTGATCGCTACCTGATGATTTTCAGGTTTGTGAAAGACCAGATCCTGGAATATGGCAATCTGATCTTCCCTTTGATCCCGCTGCTGCTGATTTACGGGATCATCATGGGGATTTCTATTCCCAGGAACCAGAAAACCGCCGTGATGTCACTTGCACTCCGCATCACGCTGCTGACGGGGATTTACTTTCTGGTCTATTTGTTCACTCCAAAGGACCTGGTATGGCATTTGAGCACTTCCATGGAACGCCTGGTCACGCAAATATTTCCTAGCTTCATCCTGCTGATATTCCTGGTTGTTTCACCGCCAAATCGAGAGCAAGGGGTGCAAATTTGATCGACACCGAACCAATCTTCATAACGAGGGAAATTATTTATAGGTAACCGCAGTCATATTTCATCGCGCACAGTTTAATCTGAGGAAAATTTTCTTAGATGCTGGTATCATGAGGGAGTATGGATGACAGTATGTCTGACCAGGTGCAAATTCGAGTTGTGGTTGTCGACGACCATGATATGGTGCGCCGCGGCTTAGCAGCCTATCTCAAAGTCCAACCCGACTTGTCGCTGATCCGAGAAGCCGGCGATGGCATGCAAGCCGTTGAACTTTGTTTGCAGCTGCAGCCTGATGTCGTTTTGATGGACTTCATTATGCCGGGCATGGGCGGGATTGAAGCGACACGCCTGATTCGTGAACAAAATCCTGCCATCCAGGTCGTTGCACTGACCAGCTTCCAGAAAAAGAGCATGGTGCAGGATGCCATTCGAGCTGGAGCGATCAGCTACCTGCTGAAGAATGTAAAAGGTGACAATTTAGCTGCTGCGATCCGGTCTGCAAACGCCGGGCGCGGCACCCTGTCACCGGAAGTAACGCAAGATTTAATCACAGCCGAGCGTAAACCTCGAATTGGTGAGGTTCTCTCTCCTCGAGAATTGGAAGTATTAACGCTGATGGTAGAAGGCTTAACCAACCCTGAGATCGCAGAGCGCTTATCCATAAGCCGGGCGACAGCCTCGTCACATGTAAGCCATATCCTGCAGAAGCTGAGTGTATCCAA
>DATKXE010000593.1:0-5770 GCA_035529195.1 Anaerolineales bacterium | reverse complement strand
TTTCAATTTCTATTGCTCTTTTCTCAGGCTCCTTCTCCATTTTGCTCGGATTTCTATTATATGCAAGACAGCTGGTCAATCTCACTGAAGCAATTACCTTGATCGGTCTTTTATTCCTTATCGGACTTGTATTGAATGGTTGGCTGATCTTGCGCATGATGAGCTATCCGTTGAGAAATATTGAGCATGTCGAAGATTCGCTCGTGAAAATGGTGGAGACAGGTTCTTACCGGGTTCCAACATCTTCTGAAACTGAGATTCAGTCAACTCCATTCATCCAGGCATATTACGCCATGCTTGAGCATGTCGACGATATCGAAACAAATAATCTGGAATTCTTAGCTAAGATATCACATGAAATCAGATCTCCGCTAGCATCAATACTCGGTTATTCGGAGCTACTCACAGATTCAAAATTACGGCATGATGATGCCTTTATCGATAACTGCTACAACGTTATCCGCAAGGAAGGCAATCAAGTTTGTCGCTTGGTTGAGGATGCTGTTTTAGCCTCTGGGATAAGCACAGGACATTATAATTTTGAGTATGCACCCATCAGGTTGGGTCAATTCCTGAAGTATGTTGTCGATGAAGCTTCCAAAAGAACTGATCGCACGATAAATTATACTAACCTTGCTGGAGAAATCACGATCATTGCGGATGCGATTGGTCTTCGGGAAGCGGTCAGCAAACTAATCGATAATGGTGTAAAATTTTCACCGGATAATAAGCCGGTTGAGGTGCAGCTGAAGGCTGCTAAAAATCCGAATTGGGTCGAGGTATCTGTAACCGATCACGGTATTGGAATAGAAGAGAAAGACAAGCCTATATTATTCCGGCGCTTCAGCCGCATCCACAACGAGAAAACGAGTGATATTCCTGGAAATGGCCTTGGGCTTTACATTTCCAACAATATTATTATGAACCATCAAGGTGAAATCAAAGTTGACTCCGTACCCGATTCTGGCTCAACCTTTACAGTTCTACTGCCTGTGGAGAATTCAGTCCATTAAATTCATGACATCAGGGGGTATCTATTGATCACGGTTACCATGATTGAGGATCACCGAATTCTGGTCGACTCATTGAGCCTTATGCTGCGCTATGAGCCGGACATTGATTTTTTGGGTTCAGCTGCCTCGCTGGAGAATGGCCGTCGTTTGCTCCAGGAGACTTCTCCTAATGTTCTGCTTCTGGATGTTGGTCTGCCGGATGGCAATGGATTGGATCTTATCCCTGAAGTGAAACAAATCAGTCCAGACACAAATATCGTTGTCCTGACCAGTCTTACGGACGAAACCACATTGATGAGGGTTGTTGATAGTGGAATTAGCGGATTTGTCTCGAAAGACAGCCAATTATCTGATTTACTGGTGACTATTCGGAAAGCTGCAGAGGGTGAGATCGTAATGCCGACCAGTTTATTGGTGGGCTTATTAATGCGTATGTCGCGCGATAAAGCAGCCGCCTATCAAGATGATAAAGGATGGGAACGTTTAACCGTCAGGGAGGAAGAGGTTTTGGAGCGATTAGCAAGTGGCAAAACAGGTGATGAAATTGCAGAAGAATTACATATCGCCCCGCTCACAGTACGAACCCATATTCGCAACTTAATGTCCAAGATGGGCGTTCATTCTCGGCTGGAGGCAGTAGCGTTTGGGATGAAGAACGGGTTAATTGATCCACCAGCGTAGAATTCAAGATCTTTTCCCATCATCTACCTCATTTGTATTAGTAAATATACCTCGCCTGAACCTTTCTCGTATACCATTTTATTAGTATATTATTTCTGAAAGGGTCTCAACCAATGGTCATATCGCGAGTCTTAATCCTGTATGAACCCCGCTTATATTCGGATTTAATCAATGAATTGATTGATCAATTGGGATTGCTGGATATCGTCGAAGTGACCGATAATCAAAATATTACTGGATCAAATGGATCTCAGCTCAGTGAAGATATCGATGTGGTTATATTGCCTTTAGATGAATCTGGTGACCCGAAAGTTAGCTTACTGCCTCAATTTATGCCTGGGGCAAAATTAGTCGCATTTTCACCGGATGGTTCCCGAGGACTGAGACGCATGCCCGGGGAGCTTGATTGGGTGGAGCTGCGACCGTTTGGTCTTTCTCAGCTCATTGTAGAGATTTTAAGGGCTAATCCAGTTTATTAACCACCCAAACACCAATCTTTCGATTAAATTTCCAATCCAAGTAAAACTAAAACATAAAGCAGACCAATTTTGAGGCTGTTGTTAATTGAATGGACGATAACCGCAGTCCATAATGATTTGCTGCATTCAAAAACAATAGCAGCTACAATACCGAGCAGGAACCCTGTTAATCCCACCGCGATGTTTCCATGAATGAGTCCAAATAAGAACGAGCTGACAAGAACGCTCAACCAAACTCCCCACCGTTCCCGCAGAAATGAGTATAAAACCCCTCTGAATAATAATTCCTCTCCTAAAGGAGCAGCAAATCCCGCCAGGAACAGCATGATTACCGCATCTTGTGCGGATAATCCTTCGGGTAGGAGGAAACTTAATTGGGGATTCTCCAAAGGCTGCCCACCAAGATATAACACAGCAAGCGTTATCAGGCTCGCAATTGGGATGATGATAAAGGTTGCGACGACGCTGATCAAAATCCAAGACCAAGAAGCAGGTCGTAATCCAGCTGAGCTCCAACCGAGACCCCGTCTGCGTAAACCAAATAGGTAAACACCCAGGATTAGAGCGATTGCCTCTAGTGCAGTCAATCCTAAGGTCTGGCTAATTGTTGGTTCAACCAGGCTTTCAAGACTTTCACCTCTGGCAATATTTACCGAAATAAATACTAGGACACCCAGGAAGATTATTAATGCAACTCCAAATACGATAATTAACAAATCTCTCCACCGCCAAGTGTACCGCTGTTGAGCAATTGAACTGTGAATTTTGCTTGGATCCATTTAGTCTTCCCAATCGTGCTGAAAATTCGTTAATTCTTCTCTTCTAATTCACGGTAAATGAACCAATCTCCCTTGCGTTGGTAAACATTTTGCGGTGCCCGGTCATAATAAATCTCAAAAATACGATTATCTGCTGTTTTAATCCGGTAATAATCTTGTCCTACTCCCCATGAACCACGTTTTTGAGCAGTCCTTGCATGGGCAGGTTTCATATTCTTTGACAAACGACCTTTGCGTTGGTAATCATGCCATTCGCTTATTACATCCGAAATGCGAAAAACCTCTTCTTTCCAGGAAAAACCATCCGGGCAGCCTGGTTTCTTCTCCAGGATTGGTGGGGAATCGAAGTGTACGTCTATTTGTTCGTTGATGAAGCGGATGGGGGTGAAGGACATCAAATCTAATTCGGTGATCAATTAATCGATATTTTTTTTGAAATATCCCCATCTTGAATATGGCACTTTATTTATTTCGTGCTTTTTAGGGAATTAACTTAAACGGTTTCTTAATTATTGAAAAATCATACCACGTTTGAATTTTTGGAAAATCCGATTTAAAAACATATAATTTTTTGAGGATTCATATCCCACCTCAAATTATGATCTGAATTATGATTAATGTCACCTGACATTAATCATAAGGTCTGCGATAATCAATCTTGATATAACCACAAAGGCTGTCAATTTGATCAATATTTCAGACGAGTACACATTTGAGTCTTCTCGAGAGGTAGTATGGTCAAACCTTCTCAATCCAGATTTCCTGATCGATATCATCCCTGGATGTGAGCATCTGGGTATTGACGACAATGGCGAATACCATGGTGAAATCAAAATTGGTTTGGCTGGGATATCAGGATCTTATACAACGCGGATCACTATCACAGATATAAAGCCACCCGAATACTGCAATCTAAAAGGTGAGATCACGGGAAAATCCGGGTTTGTTACTGGACAGGTGGAGATTCAATTATTTGAAGAGGGAGATAGTTGCCGGATGGTTTATCAAGGCACAGGGATAATTACTGGAGCACTTTCCCATTTAAATTCTCGATTTTTGGTGGGTATTGCCCAAAGTCTAATAACTCATGGTTTAGGCAAGATGAATAATCGGATCTTATCAGAGAGATGAAAACTCTCTATTTAGAATAAAAAGGAGGTTTGATGGAAATAGTTGATCTGACTGTGCCCATAGGGGAGGAAACACTAAGCCCACCATCTGTCAATCTACAATTGAAGATGACCAGCTATCACAGGGGACCCGGTTTCTGGCAAGCCAGCAAAGTGGAAATGCTGCTTCATACCGGCTCACACGTCGATTTTCTCCGCCATGTCCAAGCTGATGGAGAAACAGCTGTTGACGTAGATTTGGAGCGTGTATTTGGAAAAGCGATAGTCGTAGACCTGAGCTTTGCAGAACCCAACCATGCTATTACCGTTCAGGATTTAGTGAAACATGCGCCAAAAATCCAGGCTGGTGATATCGTCTTAGTTCGGACAGATTGGACTGAAAAACATTGGGGAAACTTTCCTACCTATTATTTGGAATCCCCGTACTGCACACCTGAAGCCGCTCAATGGATGGTGGATGCAGGAGCTAAAGCTATTGGATTTGATTGCTTTAGCGAATATTGTGCCCGCCTTCCCGATTTCACATCAGAAGATTTCATCATTCATAAAGTGATCCTCGAGGGTGGCTCGATACTGATGCAGCAAATGACCAATTTATCAAAATTACCATCTGACCGGAGTTTTAATTTCTTCGCCCCATTTGTTAAGTTGTCCGGGGCGGAAGGTTCTCCCGCCCGATTCTTCGCTATTTTAGATTAGAAAGGAGAGATTAATGTGAGTATCCAAGAATATTATCTACCTCAATCAATTGAGGAGGCGACCAGTCTGCTCGCAGACCAAGCACAAGGTTCCCTGGTCCTTGCTGGAGGAACCCTTGCCATGCCGTTAATCAATGAGGGAGTCTCAATGCCGGACCAGGTATTGGGATTGAAAAATGCAGGCCTCAATTACATAAAAGAACAAGATGGTTATGTGTTAATTGGAGCGACCACAACGCTTTCCCAAATGGCCGATCAGAAGAAAATTTCCCTGCTTGCTCAAGCCGCTTTGGCCGTGGGGGGGTGGGCGATTCGCAATATGGCGACCGTGGGTGGAAACTTGTTTGCTCCTCCACCTGGCGGAGATTTCGCCGTCGCTCTCCTGGCCCTCGATGCGGAGCTCGTATTGGTGGGAAAGCAGGGAGCCAGAACTATTACAATCAAGGATTTCTATACCGGGTTTATGACTAATGACTTGCTTCCAGGCGAGATTCTGAGGGAAATCCGTATTCCAATACCCAAAGGTAAAACTGCTTATACAAAATACGGCCGCCGACATGCAAATACCCCATCGATCGTCACGGTTGCGGTCAATTTGGAATTTGATGCTGAAGTAATAGCCTCAGCCAGGTTCGCTTTGAATGCAGTAGGACCTTACCCATTCCGAGCAGAGAAAGCTGAAGAATTCCTGGTTGGGAAATCATTGAATGAGCAGGTTATTCTAAAGACTGCAGAGATCGCTGCTGGAGAATGTACCCCATTCACAGATCCGATTGCCAGTGAATGGTACCGCCGTAAAATGGTTCCAGTGATTGTTGGACGAACACTGGAAAAATTCGGCATATAGGAGGAGCATATGTCCGTAAGAATTGTAAACTTTACTTTGAATGGCAGAAATATCGATGTCATGGTTCAACCACTCACCACTCTGCAGAGGCTGCTCAGAGATGAATTGCATTACACAGCCACAAAATCTGGTTGTAAACAGGG
>DATKXE010000592.1:0-8593 GCA_035529195.1 Anaerolineales bacterium | reverse complement strand
CTCCTGGTTGGATTCGGTCTTCAAGTACAGCCTGAAAAGATCGGTTTTGTATATCTCTCTCGCTTCAATCTGAATCCTCCAAACCCCTGGTGCAGGATCGCTAATCACAGCTCGTTCAGGAGCGTTCCAGGTCGCCCCCTCAAGAGAGACAAGGTTTTGGTCTGGATCAAAGACCAGCATATCCATATCACTGGTCGGAAATTTGAGCCAATCACGATTCCACACCAGGTCAAAGGTCGCTTCACTGACCTCGGCTGGAATTTCTACAGGTAGATTGATTACATCACCCATTTTGATATTGCTCAAGGCAAACGGTTTATCCTTATCAGGCTGGTGAGCTTGCTCACGGATCACACGCAGCTTGAAGGTAACCCGTGATTCATTGGCATAATCACCGACGAGTGAGACTTTCATCAAACCTGGTTCCATTGGTTGGGAAGCTACAGGATTACCCGCGAAAATCCAGTTTCCATCATCGATCTCAATGGTGAATTCACTACCACTGATGTTTGGGTCCCAGTAAGCATTGATCGGAGCAGAAAATGCCGATCGCTTAGCGCTCTGAACCAGGATTTTTAAACTGGTAGGCCAATATGCATAGGCTGAATTATCTGGCGCTGAAATATCGTACACTTGGATGGTGACTTTGCTGGTCAAATCGGATATGTCGATTACTGTATCGTAGGATTGGCTCGGGTTGAGCGCAACACTCCCGCTTTCAAAAACCTGATGATCGGCTGACATCGGATTCGCGAGTATGTTGGAGCGCAGGTTCGCGGATTTATCCGGGGGTTTGAGGTGGGTGTTTCCGCTCTTGAGGATCTGCAATGCTGCGGCAGCATCCAGCGCTCCATAACCAGCTGTGTTGAGGTCTTGCCAATCTTCCCCGATAATTTCTCGATCTGCGCCTAGCAGCAGCGAGTTTCGCCAGGCAAGCCAGGGTGTATCGAGACCAGTCTCGGTTTCATAATGAGCGTTCAGCAGTGCGGCGGTTCCGGAGACAACCGCGGCAGCATAGGAGGTGCCAAAAGCCCAATGCAGATCATCCTGGGAACCAAATTGGAAACTCCACATGCCTGGGGCGGTAAGATCTGGGCCAAAACGCCCGTCGCTCATGGGTCCGCGGCTGGAAAAATCTGCCACCCGAATTTCCTCTGAGGGACGCATCACCAAGCCCTGGTCAGGAGTTTGCAGGTCGACCAATCCAAGATATTCATAGAAAACCCGTGATGTATCGGCATAATCCAAGGCACCAACAGCGATCGAATCGGAAGAAGTAGCCGGCGATGCCAGGCTGTTGGGCAGCGGTCCACTATTCCCCGCAGCGGCTATCACCAGCATACCCTCTACCCTGAACTGCTCCAGGAAAGTATCCAAGATCGCGCGGCCTTCAAAACCGGTCGGTCCACCAAAACTGAGATTGACCACATCGATATCCAGCGCATTGGTGCGTTTTAAGGTTAATAAATGATCCAAGCCGTCTAAGATAACCGAAGCGGGTGAATTCCCTCCACCGGTATCGAATACCTTGACCGGATAAATTTGAGCTGCAGGTGCCTGGCCAAAGATGGGGGCTTCGTTTTTCCCCCAAGGCAGATAAGTCGATATGGCCTGATTGAGGGGATCCGAAGGGTTTTGAAAAAAATAGAGTGTGCAGGCGGAAGCGATCACCCCGCCGATATGAGTACCATGCCAGTGATTGCGTGAATCGGTGGCCGGGATGCCATCCCCGGTTGCGTTATATCCTTCTGGGAACCCCGGTGCTCCAATAACGGCATGCCGGAGACATACGTTTGGCACGGTTCCGGTGTCGACCACTGCCACCACACTTCCGCTGCCGCGCTGGGTCTCCATCCAAATTTGATCTGCACCACTATTGAGGTAACTTCCATAACCCTGTGGAGAGATATTTGGCTTGAGTGAGTTTGGATCGATGCTGTTGATCACAAATCCAGCTGCATCCAGTACCTGGAGATCCTCGGGTCGCGTGCGACCCTCTGGCGCGGTTCCATCCAGCAGAGTTATCATGCTGTCTTTTGCCACCCTGAGTACATCGGGATGGTTGTGAACACTGCCTAGAGCTTCGGCTGGGATGGTGGCTGCCAGTGCAGATACATTCTGGTAAGCGTAATTGATCGTTCCCCCAACACTGGTAATCTGATTAATGACCGGCTGTGTTGTGCCATCGGTTTGGATGAGCACATCCACATTCCCCTGGATCGAATCGTCCATGGCGTTGACCAGATTGGTCCTTCCCAAAGTGGAGGAAGCACAAAATAACAAGACGCACAAGCAGAATAGAGAAAGTACGCGTTTCATTCCTTTACCTCCCCACCAAGCCAACCAGTAGCATGCATGTTTCATCACCGGTCGCTGGTTTTGAAACCAGCTGGTTACCTAAAGTGAAGCAGCTATTTTTACATACGGAAGCGCAATCGGGCGGATTGCCATTGGATACACCGGGTATCCCCTCCAGTTCTTGAGCGGCAAGACCAACAGTAAAGAGTGCTGGTAATCGCAGCCCGTAATAATCTTAATCCAATCTGGAGCGATTTTTTTCATGCTGACAGTTCTGAAAGCTGCTTCCCAATCTTTAATCCTCGTGCAAGAATCGGACCAGGCAGGGTAGCCAGCATATTCGCTAAAACCTGAGCTGGCAAATGGGATTGAATTTCGTTCCCATTCAGGTTAGCTAAAACCTTGAGGATTGGTGCGTGTCTAGTGGGTCACTTCAGTGTTTAATAGAAATAACGGGTAATGGTTCTCGGGCGAAGCGGACCAGGTTGTTGAGTTGCCCAAAACCTGTGCTTGTGCTATAGTTCATTGGAATTTGCCTGCTGATGCCAGGGGCAAACTTTATTTTTTGATGGGATGGTGCGCAATAAATGGATAATACTTTCACGAAATTGGAACTTTCCAATGGTTTATTAGTAATGCTCAAGGAGATTCACTCCGCGCCGTTAACCAGTCTTTGGTTATGGTACCGGGTGGGTTCCCGGAATGAAACACCCGGAATAACTGGTATTTCTCATTGGACCGAGCACATGCAGTTTAAAGGTACGCAACGCTTCCCGGCAGATGTGCTCGACAAAGCTGTCGCCCGCGAGGGTGGATATCGCAATGCGATGACCTTTCTGGATTGGACAACATACTTCGAGACACTGCCTGCGAATAAGATCGACCTGGCTCTTGACCTTGAGGCTGATCGCATGCTCAACAGTATCTTCGATGCGGAGGAGGTCGAGTCTGAACGCACGGTGATCATCTCCGAACGACAGGGAAACGAAAACGAGCCGATGTTCTTGCTTTCCGAGGAAGTCCAGGCAGCTGCTTTCAGGGTCCATTCCTACCATCACGAAGTGATCGGTGACAAGATCGATTTAGAGACCATTCAGCGCGAGGATCTCTACCAGCATTACCGCAGCCATTATGCTCCAGGCAATGCAGTGCTGACATTGGCGGGAGATTTTTCGACGGATAAAATACTGGACCGCATCCGGGAATTGTACGAACTTTTACCTGGAAGCAACCTGCCTGAACTCAAGATGCGCCCAGAGCCAAAACAATCTGGGGAGCGTATCGTCAATGTTGAAGGCCCCGGAGAAACGACATATGTAGAGGTCGTTTACCACGCCCCAGCAGCAAGCGACCCGGATTTTTTTCCATATCTGGTAGCGGACAGTTTACTCACCGGTCCCAGCAGCCTCAATGTTTTTGGTGGTGGGATTTCGAACAAGACCTCTCTTCTGTACCAGGCATTAGTCGATACTGAGCTGGCAGTCAGCCTGCAAGGAGGTTTGACTGCCACAGTCGATCCTTACCTGCACTCCATCGTGGCGACCGTTCACCCAGAGAGCACAGCAGAAGCCGTAGTCCAGGCGATCGATCAAGAAATCAACCGGGTTCAGGATACGCCTCCACCCCAGGAGGATGTTGACCGGGCTGTCAAACAGGCGCGTGCTCTGTTTGCTTATGGCAGTGAGAGCATCACCAACCAGGCATTCTGGATGGGTTATGCGGAAATATTCGATACTTATGATTGGTTTATAAATTACTTAGACCGGCTGGCTGAAGTAACTCCTGATCAAATCCAGCGCATCGCCCAAACCTATATGAGATCGAGCAACCGGGTGTTAGGTGTTTATCGACCGGTTGAGCATCAGGAGGTGGCAGCATGACCCGCATGGAACCCAATTCACTCAGCCTTTCACTTCCAGGACCAGATGATATCCACCGCCGGAAGATGGCGAATGACATTGTCGTGTTGGTGCGCTCAAACTTCAACAGCCCCTCGGTGGTGGTCAACGGATATATCATGGCCGGCAGCCTCTTCGATCAGGATGAGCGGCTGGGGCTGGCAAGTTTCACCGCAGACGCCTTGCTGCGGGGGACGGCCCAGCGTTCGTTCCACGAGATCTATGACCGTCTCGAATCAGCGGGTGCGAATTTGCATATCGCCGGTGGTACGCACACAACCGGTTTTGGCAGCAAGGCTCTGGCGGAAGATTTGGATTTACTGCTGGAGCTGCTGGTAGAAGCGCTGAGGCAGCCTACCTTCCCCGCTGAGCAGATTGAACTGCTGAGAGCCCGGCATCTGACCAGCCTGGCAATTCGGGCGCAAGATACGGGTGAAATGTCTACACTGACCTTTGACCAGATTGCTTATCCTGAACACCCATATTCACGACCAGACGATGGCTACCCGGATACGATCCAGGCCATCACCCGCGAGGACCTGGTTAATTTCCACCAGGTTCATTACGGCCCTCGGGGAATGGTCATCTCGGTGGTGGGCGCAATCGATCCTGATCAGGTATTCGCCAAGGTTGAAGATTTGTTGGGAGATTGGCAAAATCCCAACCAACCTACACCTCCAAAATTACCACCCAATCCCACACCGGCAGAGCCTCTAACCAGGAAGATAGATATTCCAGGTAAATTCCAGGCCGACCTGGTCGTTGGTGTGATCGGTCCTGAACGCCGCTCTCGGGATTTTCTACCAACCACGTTAGGAAATAATATCTTGGGTGTGTTCGGGATGATGGGGCGCATTGGAGAATCGGTGCGCGAAAAGGCTGGTTTAGCATACTATGCCTACAGCAAATTATCTGGTGGTATGGGTCCTGGACCCTGGTATGTCTCAGCTGGCGTTGATCCGCAGAAGGTTGAACAAGCGCTCGAACTGATCAGGGATGAGATCGAGCGGTTTTCCAGCCAGCCTGTCACGGCCGATGAGTTGGCGGACAGCCAGTCGAATTTTATTGGTCGATTACCGCTCTCGCTGGAATCAAACAGCGGGATGGCGTCTGCCATCCTCAATTTGGAGCGATACAATCTGGGAATGGATTATTACCGCCGCTATCCTGACCTGGTTCGCCAGGTAAAAGCCGAGGAAGTTCTTGAAAGCGCGCGCCGCTATTGGGATCTTGAGCGGTTGGCTGTGGGTATTGCGGGCCCATGAACCTGGTGAGTTAGACAGATTTATAATGAACCTGCGCTCTGGTGTTGACTTAATCGAATTGGAGAGGGTGGAAGCTGTCATCCAACGCTATGGCTCCCGCTTCCTGAAGCGTGTTTTTACACCCCGGGAGCTGGCGGAGGTCGGCGATAATACAGCTTCACTGGCAGCCCGTTTCGCTGCCAAAGAAGCTGTTGCCAAGGCTTTGGGCACCGGGATTGGAGATGTGGGCTGGCAGGAGATCGAGATCTTGCGGGGGCCAGCGCGCCAGCCAAATTTACACTTATACGGCCGGGCTGCTTCCCTGGCTGACCAGCTGGATTTAGATGTCTGGTCGATCAGCCTGACACACAGCCAGTCACATGCCATCGCCCTGGCGGTGGCTATAGGAGACCGCTGAAAAATTATATTGGTTGAAAATATCTGCATTTACAGGTACTGGGACAGCATGAGATTGACAATTCAGATGTGGAATTGAAGGTAAGCTCTGCGAACATTGCTTGACCTCAAACAATTCGAAGAAATCAAAGGAGAAACCACCATGTCTCAGGTTACCCGCAGGATCGTGATTGGGGTGCTGATATTGATCCTGGCAGTAAGTGTTTTGCTGCTGGTCTTGATACCCTACAACATTACCCGCTCTTTCCCCCAAACCGAAGGTGAGATCCAGGTGCCTGGACTGGATACCCCCGTAGAAGTGTATCGTGACTCGTACGGGGTACCCCATATTTACGCAAGTTCTGCGCATGACCTTTTCTTTACCCAGGGTTACGTCCATGCCCAGGATCGCTTCTGGCAAATGGATTTTTGGCGCCATATTGGGTCAGGTCGTCTGTCTGAGATGTTCGGTGACAGCCTGCTGGAAAACGATCAAATTTTACGCACCCTGGGTTTTGCCAGAGTCGCCCAGGTTGAGCTGGAGAGTTTAGACCCCACCAGCATGTCGATATTGGAATCTTATTCTGCCGGGGTGAACGCATATCTGGACCAACATCAAGGTGCTGATCTGAGCCTGGAATACCTGGTTTTGAAGATGATCAACGCTGATTACCAACCAGAACCCTGGCAGCCTTTACACAGCATGACCTGGGCCAAAGTCATGGCCTGGGATTTAGGTGGGAATATGGATGACGAGATCGAAAAGGCTTTACTGCTGGGTGCCCTGACGCCGGAACAGGTGGCGGATCTCGTACCTCCTTATCCAGAAGATAAACCGGTGATCGTGCCCGGTTTTCAAGCGAACGCAGATTTAGCAGCTGAGCAGGATGCTGCTGAAACCCAAGTTGAATATCTGTCCAATTTATCCTTGATCGTGAAGGACAAATTGGATAACTTAGACCAGGTGCTTGGACCGCGGGGGATTGGAATTGGTTCGAACAGCTGGGCGATCTCGGGATCCAGGACTGCAACTGGTATGCCGCTCCTGGCAAACGACCCTCACCTGGGAGCCCAAATACCAGCCATATGGTATGAGGTCGGTCTGCACTGCACCCAACGTGGGGAAGCCTGTCCTTACCAGGTGACGGGCTTTTCATTCGCCGGGGTCCCGGGCGTGGTCATTGGACACAATGAAAATATCGCCTGGGGATTTACGAATGTCGGACCAGATGTCCAGGACCTGTACATTGAGAAGATCAACCCTGAAAACCCCAACCAATATGAGGTTAACGGCCAGTGGGTAGATATGGATCTGGTCAGCGAAACCATTCGGCTGGCAGGTGGCGAAGAACAGGATCTGACGGTGCGTTATACCCGGCATGGACCGATCATTTCAGATACAGCCTACCTGGAAGAAGATTTCAGTGCTGCTGCGGGACTTGAACTGCCTGCGGATTACGCCCTTGCGCTGCGCTGGACGGCGCTGGAGCCCAACCATATCTTCCGCGCCATCTGGCGCTTTAATCGGGCTGCCAACTGGGATGAATTCCGCGAAGACACCCGTGATTTCGCCGCTCCCGCCCAGAATTTAATCTATGCCGATGTGCAGGGCAATATCGGCTACCAAATGCCGGGAAATATCCCCATCCGGGCCAAAGGCGATGGCAGTTTACCTGTCCCAGGATGGACCGATGAATATGAGTGGACTGGTTACATTCCTTTTGAGGAACAACCTTTCTCCTTTAATCCCCCAGAAGGGTATATTGTGACCGCCAACAACGCGGTTGTGGAAGCGGATTACCCATACTTAATCGCCACAGTCTTTGCCCACGGGTACCGGGCGCAGCGCATCGTCGATATGATTGAAGAGGCACCCGGGGAGATCGACAGCGCCTATATCCAGGAGATGCAGGGTGATAACAAAGATCTTAATGCCGAAACCCTGGTACCGATTCTGCTCCAGATCCCGGTTGGGATAGAAAACGAAGATTATCGCCAGCTGCTGGTGGATTGGGATTACCAGGCTGATATGGAGTCTAATGCCGCGGCGCTGTTCGAGGTTTTCTGGAAGAACCTGCTCGAGCTGACCTTCCTGGATGAACTACCCGAGGGTGCTTCGCCGGGGGGCGGCAGCCGCTGGTTTGAAGTTTTTGCTAATCTGGTGGAACAACCTGACGATCCCTGGTGGGATATCCCTACAACCACCCCGGTAGAAAATCGTGATTTTATTTTCAACATGGCTTTTTCTGCGGCGGTTAATGAGCTCAAAGATTTGTTAGGTCAAGATGCAGAGCGATGGACCTGGGGCGATCTGCACACTTTGAACCTGGTAAATGCATCCCTGGGAGATTCAGGTTTCGTCGTTATTGATTCACTCTTCAACCGCGGTGGGTATCGCACTTCGGGAGGCAGCGCAATTGTCAATGCAACCGGTTGGGATGCATCCAAAGAAGAACCCTATGTGGTGGGTTCCCTGCCTTCTATGCGCATGATCCTGGACCTGAGCGAGCTGTCAAACTCACTCACGATTCACACCACTGGACAATCCGGGCATGCTTATCACGATCACTATGTGGATATGACCGATCCCTGGCGTCAAATCCAGTACCATGCCATGCTGTGGGACCCGGAGCAGGTGGAAAACGAGGCCAGCGGACATCTGCGGCTCGTCCCCTGACCCAGATGATTGCGGAGATTCATCAACCCCACCTCGACTATGCTCCGTGCATAGTTTAGAATGACATCCGCTTAATTTTT
>DATKXE010000591.1:0-11757 GCA_035529195.1 Anaerolineales bacterium | reverse complement strand
TTCAGTCCCGCAGCAACCATGGCGCTGAAGGCGCCACCAGAGTGACAGCCAGCGCAGCCTGCGCTGGTGCCGCGCACATAAGCCTCACCCGTTCCATGCACGGACTCGCTCCATGCGGCTGCCTTCCCGGTGAGCTCCGTGCCGTCATTATGGCACTCGGTGCAGGATAGGTCGCCCATTTCAGCGGCCACGCCTGCTTCTCCTGCCGCACCAGAAGCTCCATCGGCGCCAGCAGGTCCAGCAGGTCCAGCGGGCCCAGCAGGCCCAGCAGGACCTTGCTCGCCTTGCTCACCTGCTCCCCCTGCGCAGGCAGCCAGAGCCATGGCTACCAGCAGCAAGAGTGCAATCAAAAGATGTTTGTGTTTCATAGCATTCTCCTTGAGTGTATCCGGATACACTTTTGACAATAAGATTTTTGGCGATCGTTCTCCTCTACTTTGATAGGCAGCCTCCTTTATGTTATGCGGCAAAAATGAATATTCCCGGCGCGCGTATTCTGCTGCCAGGCCCAGATTGGGTAATTTTCCATATGATTTATACCCCAATTATGAGCAAATCATTAGTGGATTTTGTCACTTATCGCGCTATGACAAATGTATTGACTCTTTAACGCAAACATTTTTGGAATTTCTTATCAAAATTCCAACCCGTGAGAGAAAGAACAAATATATTCGCCCCCTGATCCTCAGGCTCCCCGTAGATCGTGATAGAAATCAGTTGGGGTTTCCAACTAATTTTTGAATAGTTGGCGGAACGATTCGCGGAAACTATTTTGCGAGAGAATAGATATAGGTTAACACCTCCCACATTTGTTGATCGGTGAGCGTCTCTTTCCATCCAGGCATTGAATTCTTGCCATCTGCAACAATACATAGTTTTTCAGCGCTATTAGCGCGAAATTCATCTGCAATTGCGGAATTGGTGTAATCAGGGGCGTCTGGAAACCCACCAGATCCGTCAACACCATGACACATGACGCAAGCCTGATCGTAAATCACTTGACCAGCAATGTTGGCAGCTGAATCATTCCAGTCAAAAGGATTGGTTTGTGTCAGATATTTTGAGTCACATACGAAATCCTCGGCAACGGCGGTCGGTGGAGGTAGAGCAGGAGTCTCTCCTGGTAGAGATGGGTCATAAGAGAACGTGCGCACATAGTCGATCACTGCCCAACGTTCATCTTGTGATAGCCGTCCCTGCCAGGCTGGCATTGAGCCTTTACCTTGCGTGGTGATCAAGTAGAAATCTCGAGGGGCTTGGTCGTCGACAAAACGAAGGTCAGAGAAGTCAGCAGCACCCAATACTTCCCCGGTACCATCGATTCCATGACAAGCCTGGCAATTACCATCATATAGGTGTTGTCCAAGTGCAAGTGTTTCAGCGTTCGTTGAAAAACGCCACACATAAAAAACAAGGTCCCATATTTCATCCGAGGACATTGTGTCTCGGAAGGCAGGCATTTCTCCGCGCCCTTCTATGATGGTGGAATAGAAAGAGGCAGGAGTTTCACCGCGCATGTAATCTAAATCGCCAAAATTGCGAGCCCCCGGAACAACACCATTTCCATCATCGCCATGGCAACTATCGCATTGATTTTGATACAGGGATTGGCCAAGTTCAGCAGATGGAAGCCCGGCAGGATAGCTCAATATGGCAAAAGTTGGCATCTCTGTAGCAATCAGGGAACTGCTTACATCGGTAGCGGGGATAAGGGTAGGTATGGGAGTAGGACCTGATGGTAGGCTTTGCGGTGGTGCACAAGCGACCAAGAACAAAATAATGAGTAAGTAGAATAGTCCTAGTTTTTGTGTCATCTTTTCTTGTTACCTCGCAGGCAGGGTGTGAACATAATTGACCACATCCCAAGTTTCATGCGGCGAAAGGTTCTCAAATAAAGCTGGCATCTGACCGAAACCATTTATTATTGTCAAATAAACTGCACCATCAAATTCAGCCGCTATCTCCGAGCTGGTCAGGTTTTGTGGTGTTCGATCGAAGTAATTCGCTATTGGCCCATCTCCGAACCCCTGTACTCCATGGCAAACCTGACAATTAATGTCGTAAAGGATTTTGCCGCGCTGCAACGAGACCTCATCCGCTGGGATTGGATTAACCGGAAATTCATCAGGAATAACCGCTAAACCTTGTACAGGCACTGCACCGTCAGGCGGCAAGAGACGGGGGCTTTCTTGATAATTTATTGAGACCTGGTTATCCATGGCGGTGGAAAAGGGGATTTTTATGATCTCGTAGGTGAACAATAGTCCAACGATGAAAGGTATCAGGAGAACTGCGATAATGAGTAATCCACGCTGCATTCGGGGATTCATAGCGATATCATCTCGGGTTCCCCGATATAATCAGCCTGGTTGGCTGTAAGTATGGTGTTAACCTTTTCCTGCAGTTCCGAAGGGAATTCTAATAGCACCCCCAGCTTGCCATCGGTGACAGCTTTGTGGTAGGGAGAGGGACCAAAACGTGGGAAGTCCATTTCCCAGAGTACACCGAGAAAGGTCGAGACGATGATCGCCATCATGGTTAAGACGAAAGTGATCACTGCTGCAGGTGGAAAACCAACAGGAGGATGGCCGCCCACATCCAGACGATAAAGATGGGGTGTAATGGCAGATAAAAATAAGCCAAGTAGCAACCCAACTACTGCTCCTGCCAGCACAATATAAGGCAAAGTTAGCCACTCGCGGCTCCCTCCCAATGCACCTTCAGGGTAGGGAACATCCGTCATGACCACCATCTTGTCATCGGGGATACCCAAGGTGTGCAGTTCATCAATTGCCTTAGCAGTATCGCTGCTCTCGTCGAAAAGAGCTATCAGGGTGATTGTTTGTTCACTCATAGGAATATTTTTCTTATAAAGCCTATTGATCTAGTCGAATGCTCCGCCATTGCAGTTGAGAATTCATACCCAAACCACGCATATATGCTTGTGCATTTAGAGTTATTCGATCTCTGCGGCGGTTGGAACCAGTAAGCGACCAATGCGGCGCATTGAGTAGCGCAAGCGCCCTTCCTTGATCTCCCAGACTGGTACGTATGGGAAGACGCGGGAAAAGAGCGTATATAGAAGTGCAAAACCAGCGAAAGTCATCACGACGATGCTCACTTCGACCCAAGTTGGACGGTAAGCACCCCAATTGAAAGGCAGAAAGTTGCGCTGCAAGCTGCCAATGACGATTAATACGCGCTCAGTAAACATGCCGACATTCACCAATAACGTAGCCAGCAGTAATAACCATGGTGTGGTGCGCACTTTTTTAAAGACTAGCAGAACAATAGGGATCAGGTTGGCAGACATTTGCAGATAGAATAATGGCGCCAGACTTCCGGAGACCTCCTCACGGATTAGTTCGCGAGTAACTGGTTCGTTGCCATACCATTCAACAATGAATCCGGCGAACCAGAAATAAACCCAGGCCATACCTGCCACCATGATTAATTTCCCAAGAGCGTTGAAATGCTCTGCACGCAGAAATTCCTGCAGCTGCATTCCCTTGCGAACAATAACCAGGATACAGGCTAAGGCCGCCAGCCCCGAATAAATAGCACCAACCACGAAGTAAGGGGCGAATATCGTACTGTGCCAACGGGGTTGGATTGTGACCGCAAAATCCCAAGAGACGATCGAGTGGACAGAGAGGAAGATTGGGATGATCGCCACAGAGAAGATGCTTAAGGCACGGTGGAGTTTGTGCCATTCTGCCTCCGTGCCGCGCCAACCGAGAGATAAAACTCGATAAAATTTCTGGCGCCATTTACCTGTGTGATCGCGAGCCATTGCAAGGTCCGGGATCAAAGCAAGATAGAGATAAAGGGTAGAACCAATAAAATAGGTGAAGATGGCAACCATATCCCACATCAGAGGCGATTGGAAATTTGGCCACATAAAGCGGTTATTTGGGTACGGGATCATCCAATAGAATTTCCACACCCTCCCCAGGTGGATAAATGGGAACAAGCCAGCCATCATCAGCGCGAAAGCAGTCATCGCCTCCGCGCCCCGCGTAATTGGTCGCCGCCAATCTGCTTTTAATAAGCGCAACACAGCGGAGATCATCGTTCCTGCGTGGCTGATACCGACCCAAAAAACGAAGGTAGCGATAAAAAGCCCCCAATAAACTGGTCGATTGATACCAGCGGTGCCCATGCCCCAATAAATCAAGTATCCCCAGGCAAAGAGTCCCCATAAGACCAATACGCTTAGAAATCCCACCAGCAACCAAAATCGCCAACTTGTCAGAAACATAGGTTGGAGCACAGCTTGATTGATCTCTGAGCTTGTACGTTCGGCGAGGAGCAGGCGATCTTCGAATTCTGCAGCACTACTATCCTCAGGGTATGTCAATACCTCTGATTCAGACATTTGTCTCGCCTCCTTTTAGGTAAATCACTCCTGGATTTGTACCCAGCTCGCCCAAAAGTTTAAAAGACCGATGGCTTGTAGCTAGCTGGCTTACCCGGCTGTTTGGGTCATTCAAATTGCCAAAGACCAGCGCACCAGGTGGACAGGTTTGCACACAGGCTGGTTGAATCTCGCCATCAGCTGGTTCACGTCCTTGAGCATGAGCCTCAATTTCAATTCGCCGGATGCGCTGGATGCAGAACGTGCACTTCTCTATCAGACCGCGCGAGCGGACGGTCACATCTGGGTTGAGCTGCTCGTTCAATGGTTCGGGGAACTCAGGTCGCAGCCAATTGTAGGTGCGCGTTTTGTAAGGACAGGCACTGCCGCAGAAGCGCGTGCCGATGCAGCGGTTGTAGATTTGGGCGTTCAAGCCTTCCGGAGTGTGGTAGGTGGCAAACACTGGACAAACTGGTTCACAAGGAGCCTCACTGCACTGCTGGCACATTATTGGCATAAAACGGGCTTTTATATTGGGGTATTCACCTTCCCAATAACGCTCAATATGGATCCAATGCAACCAACGCCCTTTTGCAGTTTCATCCTCACCAACCGTCGGTACATTGTTTTCTGCCTGGCATGCGACTACACATGCCTGGCAACCAGTGCACCGGTCAAGATCCACAATTATTGCCCAGCGAGGTTCTGTTTTATCCAAGAGATTCACGCCCCTCCCCATCCAAACTCTCCAGTCTGGCCAGGATTTTTTTGCGTCCCGTTGGCTCTATGCGTACACGAGTTGCTCCCCAGGCGAGAGAGCCAGTCTCTGGGTCAGTAATAGCAGCTGCCAGAGCGATGGGATTGCTCCCACGTCGTTTTGCAAATCGACCGAAATGGTTATGTCCCTGGCCAATGGGGATAGCGACCACATCAGGTCGAATTCCAGGATAGATGACTACGGGTGCTTCGAGCTCTCCATGCGGAGAGATCACTCGTACAATATCATCATCGCTTACCCCTAATGAGCTGGCAGTCTCCGGATTTAATTCCACCCAAGTATCCCAACTGGCGGTGGTCATTGGATCTGGTGCTCCCTGCAACCAGGGTAGGTTTGCACCCCGTCCATCCGAGAGCGCCATCGATGGATATGGGTGGAGATGGAATGGGTAAGAATCTTCCTCTCCGTCGAAAAAAGGCTCAGATATGGGCAAGGGCTCTTGGACAATTGTGGTGATATCAGGCTCGCGAGGGATATCCTTATCTGTCCACCATCCACCATACTGTCGCCAGAGAGCCCAGAAGCCGCTCGGGGTTTTAGCATCATAAGCTCCCAGGCTGGAACCGTACAATTCCACGGCTAATTCTTGCAGGAAAGCCACTTCATCAGTCCAGGGCAGGGCTTCAGCAGCTTGGCCTCCCAAGCGGTCAGCAAGTGCCAGGAGGACGTCCCCAGTGGAACGTGTGTCGTAAAGTGGTCGTACTACAGGCTGCTGACTGCTTACTATCGGTTTAGCAGCTCCCGGGGCAGGCACCTCATGGCCCCAGGATTCCAGGTAAGTATGGTCAGGCAGGATCAGATCAGATCGGGCGGCAGTCTCATTGACAAATGAGCTGAAAGAAATGACATATGGCACGCGTGCGATAGCATCAGCGAATCCCGCCGAGGCTGGTAGTTCATATAAAGGATTTGTGCCATGGATCAATAGGAGGTCGATGTCACCGGATTTCATGCGTTCGATTAAGTCCGCTACGCGCTCAAAAGAATCAATTTTAGGATTCTGGCGAAAGGCAGCTGTGGGGCCGGGTTGGGACAAGAAAACGCCTCCCACCCTGCCGATTTGAGCGACGAGTAAATTAAGGGCTTGTACAGCCAGCATGCTGGCACTCCCATTGTGTTGTCCCGCTAATCCTCCACCTGGAATCGCAATAGCCTGATCCGCATCGGCGAAAACGCGGGCTAAGCGGTGCAGGGTTTCGACAGGAACCTGGCTAGCATCAGCCATCTCTCGCACGTCTACGTTTTGATATAACACGGCGTGAGCGCTGTGACTGCCGACATGACCGAGACGTTCTTCAACGATAATTCGGCCAATCGCCAAAGCGACGAAACCTTCGACCCCTGGTTTTAAAGGGATCCATTCATCAGCAGAAGCAGCGGTAGCTGATAAACGTGGTTCAAACTGGACAAGAAATCCCCGACCACCAAATTGCCCTTGCCGCATCGTTCCATATGCATGGCTTTGGGAGACTGGTGACATCCAGGTTTCCAAAAAGTTTGCGCCAAATGAGAAGATCACCTCAGCATTGGCCAAGTCATAATACGGCAATTCGGGAGCTCCGAATAGCGACTCTGATAGTTGAATCGTAGAACCGCGACCCTCGAGCGCAGAGTGCAGGTCGAAGGTGATTGGTGGGGGTGCACCCAAGGCATCAAGCAAACGTGTGCTTAACATGTATAAATGCGAGGGCATTAATCCGCCCAAAAATGCAACTCGATTCGGGTTGCTCAGGGTTTCAAGTTTGTCAGCTAAGATATCTAATGCTTCCGGCCAATACAAGGGTTCAAATTTTAGAGATCCTCTGCCTCCAGTCTGAAGGACGGCGTTTTTAAGCCGATCAGGGTTATAGAGGACCTGGAGACCAGCTTGTCCACGGGAACAAAGTTTTCCCTGATTGAGGGGATGCAAGGGATTGCCTTCAATTTTCTTGGCCCGTCCATTGATCACCCGCACAATGATTCCACATCCCGCTGGACATTGACGACATGTGCTGGCATACCAGGCAGCCTGACCTGGCAAAATCTCTTCGGGAGGTTGCACATAAGGTTCAAGAACCAGCTGGCGGATGCTGGGCGAGACACCAGTAAGCACCACGGCTCCACCAGCGATCTTGAGGAAGTCACGTCGGGATATCTTCTTCGTCATCGTATTATCACTTGTGGCAAGCCAGGCAGTCAGCGAGACGGCCTACTTTACCTTCGGATTGGTTCAAGTGGCAATCAAGACACCAACCCATATCCATTTTCACGAATTGTCTGGTCACATCCATCTGACCGATATCGCCATGGCAGGTTTCACAGTTCAGACCTGCACCGAGATGTGGCTGGTGGTTGAAATATACAAAATCAGGCTGTACGTTGACCCGGGCCCAAGGAATGGGTTCCCCACGCTCAAAGAAGCTGGCAACCTGCTGTATCTCTGGGTTATCTGACTTAATCACGTTGTGACAGCCCATACATTTCTGCACTGAAGGAATGCCAGCTATCGGAGACTGTAGCGCGCTAGGATGGCAAAATAAACACTGGATGCCCGCTTCAACGTGAACCTTGTGGCTGTACACAATGGGTTGCTCCGGAGCTGCGTAAACCTGGACCCGGGTGAGAATTACCCCAGCGATTACACCTGCAATGACCAAAATGAAAATGCCGATTAACCAGAGACGCTTCATTTCACTCTCAAGGGTCAGAAGATTTCAGGTATGGGCCGGAAGGAGAACCCTCCGGCCCTTCTGTTGACATTCTTACTGCGAATTTATGGAGCTTCTGTGGGTAGAGTCTGGGAGAAAGCCAGTAAATCAAGCAAATCATCCATACTCCATCCCGCATCTAAGGCGGCAGGCATACCGGTGCCGGGTTGACCAGCACGCACCTTGTGCAGGAACTCCCAAGGATTGTCAAATGCGATAGTGCCAACATATTCTGGGTCGTCATCGCCACCGAAGTTGAGCAAGAGCCCATCATCTCCATGGCAGGCTGCACAACCGGCGTAAAGTTCTTCACCGTTTGCGGTATCACCACCGATGGCTGCTTTTGTCTCGGGATCAATTAAGGGTGAGACATCGACTAAGCTGGATTTCAGGAATGCCGCCAGATTATTGATGGCTTCATCCCCCATCGCAGAAAAGTCATGATCCGAGTTGGCGCTCCCGTCGATAAACGCAACAATCGTGTCAAAGGATTCCGACTGGACATCGAACACGCCGGAGAAACCAGTGAAGTGGGAACCTGAACCGTAAGCGCCAGCGGCTCCTTGGTAGTCCCAGCCATGGCATTCTTTGCAGCGCCACGTGTCAGTTCCACTGCGGGTGTTGGTGGATTGAGTTGCCCATAGGGGTTGGTCTGAACTGGGTTCATCCACCCCAGCTTCTTTCCACCATTGGTCGTACAATCTCCCTCCAACGGAAGCTGAGCCAGAAACAGCTGCGCCTCCGATAGGAACCGCACCTGGAATTGGCAGTGAATCAGGATCGGGGACACCTTTTTCATTAACTTCAACTTTTTCGGTTAACAGTTCCCAATTCCCTTCCCCATCCACATTATGGCAGGTGAAGCAGTTACCACCGTAATGCAGTTTGAACCACTGGCTGTACATGTGAGCGGGGTGGACGATATCGCGCAGCGATAGCGGGGCAATGACACCTTTACCAGCCCGGTCACCGGTGCCAGCCGCATGGCATTGCAGGCAGGTCGTGACTTTGACTTCCTCAGTTACTGCCAGGGAAGTTCCGTCCGGGGCGACCTCTGGGTGTTCTTCTCCGCGTGCTTCTGCCCTTTCATGTGCCTCAAAAGGTAGGGTATATCTGCCGGTTTCCTCATCGACCAGTACATGACAGGCAGGGCATCCCCGGCGAACCTCGTCCAAGCCAGGAAACTGGATGCCTGCTAAATTCCCCGCGGTTTCGAGAGCTGTAAGTTGATCTTCAGTCAGCTCGGTTCCCGATGAGCCTTCGGGACCTTGAGCTCCTGCGGGTCCCGCTGGTCCCTGAGGCCCTTGAGGCCCCTCTGCCCCTTCTGAGCCAGCACAAGCGGCAATTAGCAATGACCCTAAAATGAGTATTGATATTATAAAAATAAGCTTACGATCCATGTAGCACTCTCCTCAGAATTTCTATCTCATATTGCAACTAGTATTTGTCAAAGTGAAGTTGATTTATTCTATGGATACCTCCTCAGTATATAATTTTCATGATATGGAACCTTTGTTGTTGAGGAGAAACCATCTGAGGTTATTCACTTAAGAATCAAGCGAATCAAATCCTCGGGTTGCCCCACCGTCTGCTGCGCATGTTGGTAGACGCTCAGTTGATTATCATTAAGACTTATTCCTACCACACGCAAATTCCACTGAAACTTTTCCACAATTTCCATAAAAGCAGATGTGGTCGTCTCACCTTCCAGCTCCTCGATGAGAATTGTGTCAGGATGGAGGCGAGATATCTCTTCAACTGCGATTGTGAAATCAGAGGCTGCACCCAACCAATTAATCTCAGTATGATCCAACAACTGACGCAATGAGTCATGAAAAAGTGGGTGAGTCCAAATCACGTACACCCTTTGGGTAGCCATCACGTCTCCAAGTCCGATTATTAATCCTTAAAGGAATATTAGTGAAAAATAGTGCGTTTGTATATCATTGAAATTGCCAAATCTAATAAATAAATCGCCAATTTATTTGGCGATTTATTTGAAGAGACTGGCAACACAAGGGGTTAATGCAGGGCTAAGTCTGGATCAGACCTCGTTTCCTTGCATATTGAATTAAATCGCGTCGATTGCCCAGTCCAAGCTTATCCATTAAATTTCCACGATGAGAGTGTACTGTGCTGGGGCTGATGACCAGCTTTTCCGCGATCTCTTTATTGCTGTAACCTTCTGCCAATAATTGGAGTATCTCCTTTTCGCGAGGGCTCAAGGAAGGTTCACCCTCATGATCCCATTCTGCTAACCGAATATAACCTTGAACCAATTTTTGGGTCATCGATGGATATAGAAAGATCTGGCCTTGCTGGACTATGCGGACAGCATTGATGAGTTCGCTAGTCTTGGCACCCTTGAGAATGTACCCGGAGGCTCCTGCTTTGAGCATCTCGAAGAAATAATCGTCCGACCGGTGCATGGTCAGAACTAGAACATTGATATGTGGGAAGCGCGATTTGAGCTGCTTGGTAGCCTCCAATCCATCCATCTCAGGCATGGTGATATCCATCAAAACAACGTCCGGCTGAAGTGACTCTGTCAGCTCGAGAGCTTCGCGGCCATTGAGTGCCTCACCGACCACTCTGATATCAGATTCAGCTTCGAGCAGCATGCGAACACCCGAACGCACAATTGTATGGTCATCAGCAATGAGCACAGAAATTTGATCAGCCACCATCTGCCTCCGCGATTGGTAAACGCAGGCGGAGGAGCGTACCACTCCCTGGTTGAGAGATAATTTCTATATCTCCTCCCCACTGGTTGACGCGCTCCTTGATGCCCAATAATCCCAACCCGTGTGGGCTGTCTTCGTTCGAATCTAGCCTTCTAGGATCGAAACCATTACCATCGTCCTGTATCTCGCTTTCGAGAAAGCCGTCATTCATGGCCACAGTGATGGATACCCTTTTCGCGCCGGAATGGCGCCTGACATTGTTCAGAGCCTCCTGGTAGATTCGGTACAAGGCAGTCTCCATTTCAGGTTCGAGGCGACAGGTCAAGCCGTCTGCATTTAACTCAAAGTTAATTCCACTTCCGCTCAAGAATCTCTCAGCATGGGATTGTAACGCAGCTACCAAGCCCAAATCGTCGAGGGTGGATGGGCGCAACGCTAAAATAAGTTCATACATCCGATCTGTCGTGTCGGTAATCAGATCTCGGGTCAAGTTCAATTGATTGATAGCACCTTCTGGGTCTGAGTCAATGAGCTGTGCTATTGCTTCGGTTTGCAAAGCAAGAGCACCCAATGATTGACCAAGATCGTCGTGGAGTTCCCGGGCTACACGCTTGCGCTCATCCTCCTGGGCTGAGATCAGATACTTGAGTAGTTCACCACGCTGTTTGCTTTGCAGGTATAGGTGATCGGATAGGGCGCGATTTTCAGCTACTTCGTCTTCGATACGTTGGCTCATATTATTGAAGGCTTCTGAAAGCTGGCCGATCTCATCGGGATCATCAGCGGGAAGTCGGAGAATCGATTGGTCTTGCCCAACGCCTACCAAAGCCTGGGCTAATCTTTGCAACCGGTTGATAACGATGTTGCTCATAGCAAAATTAACAACGATAACTGTTACTAAAATCGTTCCTACCCACCACAACAGATTCTCACGTAAGTCTGCAGCTAAAGCCGATTCTACTTTTGTGAAAGGGATATCGGTGAGTAATAAGCCGATGATCGGTTCACCTGGATCGTGACAGGTCGCGCATTCTGGAGCATTTCTTATCGGGTACATGCTCCGAAACACGCGCTGTTTGTCATCAGTCACCACCACACTGCTCGGTCTGGCCCCGGGGGGTAATTTATGGCATGCTTGACAGGTTGGATGGCTATTATCTAACCGATCACCAACACCCTGACTATGCGGCGCAAAGATTATTTTTCCTTTGCTATCCATCAGGTATACGACTCGGAAATCCCCTGCATCGC
>DATKXE010000590.1:0-4306 GCA_035529195.1 Anaerolineales bacterium | reverse complement strand
TCTTTAGTAAGCGCAGAATTAACGGTAGAAGATGGTGAATACACTGTAGGAGATCCGCTGCCCCTGTTGCTTTCAGTACACCATCCTGCTGGTCACCAGGTGCTCCAACCCCAGCTGGATGCCAGTTGGGGAGATTTCCTGGTCAATTCCCAATCCGCAGGCACAACGATCACCTATCCTGATGGCTCGGAAACCACCAACTTGCTGATAGATGCCAGACTGTTTTCTCCAGGAACCTATAATTCCCCGCCATTAACGATAACCGTAAGCGATGCGGCTGGTCAACTGACCGAAACCACTGCTCAACCGGTTTCCGTGGACATAGCATCAGTACTCGTCGAAGGAGATGCGGACCTGCGGGATATCAAGCCTCAGGCAGCTTTACCCTATATAGATTATCTGCCCTGGATAGCTGGAGTAGGGGCGCTGGCTTTAGGGATGGGCGGATTGTATTTCATTTACAGGCGCCAACGGAGCCAGCTTGCCCTGGCAGCAGTTGATAACCGCTTGCCACATGAAGTAGCCTTTGATGAATTAAACCGCGTTGAGGATCTCAAACTCCCTCACGCAGGGAGATTCAAGGAACACTACACCCTGGTTTCAGACTGCATACGGGTTTATATGGAAAAAACATACCAGTTCCCGGTCTTGGAACGGACTACTGGGGAGATCAAAGCCAACTTGAAGCGCACCATGGTGTCAAATGAAATCGCAAATCAGTTTATTGATTTGCTGGATGAAAGTGATCTGGTGAAATTCTCCAAGTTTACTCCCGATGTTGCCAGCGCCCGAAGGTTGTTGGTTCAAGGTCGTGAGATCGTTGAAATCACTATGCCGGTCACTGTTGAATTCGAGGATAAGGAACAGGTTCAAATCAATCACCCCCCATCCGATCCCGAATTTGGCAAGAATGGTCGCAATAAGAAGGCAGAGGTAACCTTATGAATTTTCAATTTGCCGCACCCTGGCTGCTGATGTTGATCTTGATTATCCCGTTGCTAGCGACGCGATATTTCCTGAACAAGAAAGTGAACTTACCAGCCACCATAAAATATACCAAGACCAATTTGATGCATGGTTTACCAACTTCCTGGCGCATCAAACTGCGACCGCTAGGATTCGTGCTGCGCATGCTCGCCATCTCATTGGCGATTCTGGCCCTCGCCCGACCCCAATTCGTCCAGGGCCGGGAGACCATCAGTGGTGAAGGAGTTGAAATCGCCCTCGCCCTGGATATCTCGGGCAGTATGGCTTCTTTAGATTTCGAACCCAGCAACCGCCTGGATGCTTCCAAGCAGGTCATTGGAGATTTTGTTGCAGAACGGCAGTATGACAAGCTGGGGCTGGTAGTTTTCGCCTCTGAAGCCTTCAATCAAAGCCCACTCACCCTTGATCACAATATGCTCACGCGCTCGTTGGATCAGGTTGAACTGGCGACTGATTTGGGAATTGAAGATGGTACTGCCATTGGTCTTGGTCTCGCCAACGCGGCCAACATGCTGGCAAACAGTGATGCTGAAAGCAAGGTTGTCATCCTGCTTACCGATGGAGTCAACAATTCCGGTCAGATAGATCCCCTGTCAGCTGCGGAAGCCGCAAAAGCATTAGGAATCAAGGTATATACCGTCGGCGCCGCTCGACCCGGTCAGGTACCGGTACCAGTTCAAGGCAGCTCCCAGGTTGTTTACCAGGAAAGTGTACTTGATGAAGAGACATTAATGCAGGTGGCGGATATCACCGGTGGCATGTACTTCCGGGCAGAAGATACCTCCGGCCTGAAAGCGATCTATGATGAAATCAACACCATGGAAAAATCAATGGTCGAAGTTCAAGTTTTCAACCAATATACAGAACTGGCTGCTATCTTCTTGATCCCAGCAGTGCTGATTTTCCTGGTAGAGATCGTCTTGAGAAATACCATATTTAGGATCAATCCTTAAATTTGATAAGCGATGATAGGAAAGGTGATCAGAGATTGGATCCCCATCAGTCATCACTGGAAGGTACACGATGAATTTTGCAAAACCAGAATACCTCTTAGCACTCTTTATAATTCCAGCAGTCGGGTTGCTGATGTTTTGGGCCAACAAGAAACGCCGACAATCACTGGGTAAGCTTGGTGAGAGTTCCCTGCTGAGAAAGCTCACCACCAGTATCAATTGGCGTGGTCGCCGCTGGCGAAATGCCTTACTGCTGCTGTCGTTGACTTTGTTCATCATAGCGCTGGCTCGCCCCCAATGGGGGAGCGAAGTTCGGGAAATCGACCAGGAAGGTTTACAGGTGATGGTTGCCCTGGATGTCTCACAGAGCATGCTGGCACAAGACATAAAACCAACTCGCTTGGATCGCGCCAAACTGGAAATCGCTGATCTGATGAGGCAATTGGAAGGTGATGAAGTCGGTTTGGTGCTCTTCTCGGGAGCCAGTTTTATTCAGGTCCCGCTGACATCCGATTATTACACTGCCCTTTCTTACTTAGATAATGCTAACCCAAATGTAATTTCAAGACCTGGCACCGTGATTGGAGATGCGATCCGCACTGCTGCAGGAGGATTTGACCCGAACCTTTCCAGCCAGAAAGTGCTGGTTGTAATGACCGATGGCGAGGATCACGAGACTGATCCATTGGCCGCGGCCAAAGAAGTTGCCGGCGAGGATGTCCTCATCTTCACCATTGGCTTCGGAACGCCAGAAGGAGAACCAATCCCGGTCACTGATGAAAATGGTGCTGTGGTCGACTACAAACGCGATCAAAATGGAGAGGTCGTGCTTTCCAAGCTGGATGAGGGCACCCTGCAGTCGATTGCCCAAACCGGGAATGGCCAGTACTACCGTGCCAGTGCAGATGGCAGCGAACTGCAAAGTCTGCTCTCGGAAATCGATAATCTGCAAAAAGACCAGCTGCAAAGCCGTTTTGAAACGCGCCAGATCGAACGCTACCAGATATTCCTGGCAATAGCCCTGGTGCTCTTCGTGGTCAGCGAACTGATCCCCGATCGACTGGCGGAAGATATTACGCCCTCCTGGACAGCCCGCTTCAAGCGCAAATCCCGGATTCATCCAGACAGTTCATTCCCCTCTTGGAACTAAGGATACAGGAACAGCAAAATGTCACACATCCGTAAATTAAACACACAATCCATCTTCCTGATAGTGATTTCTGCATCAGCGCTGCTGATGGCAGCCTGCAGCGCCCCGGTAGAGAAATTAAACCAGGAAGGCAACCAGGCTTTCACCGAACAGGCATATTTGGAGGCTCTCGAGCTGTACCAAACCGCGCAGATCGAGTCGCCAGAATTAGCTGAGCCTTACTTCAATGCCGCCAATACGTACTACCGCCAGGAAGACTTTCCAGCCGCTCTTGAGCAGATGCAAATGGCTCTCCAATATGTTAATGAAGAGATACTCGCTGAGAGCAGTCTCTTCAACCTCGGCAATACGCTCTACTACTCCCAGGATTTGGGCCAGGCGGTGGCTGCATATACCCAGGCTTTGCTGCTCGATCCCGAAGACCAAGATGCAAAGTACAACCTGGAATTGGCCCTGCAGCAGCAGCAACAGGAACAAGAACAACAGCAGGATCAAAACCAGGACCAGCAGGACGAATCAGAGAGTGAAGAGGAGAGTCAATCTCAAGAACAATCTGGTGAAGATCAGGAATCTGAAAACGATCAGGAACAAGAGCAGGGTGATCAATCTCAGGATAGTGAAAACCAGGATCAGGGTAACCAGGGTGAAGAGAGCGATCAATCCCAGGAAAACGACTCTCAGAATGAAGACCAGCGGGGTGATGGCAATGGTCAACCTCAGGAGGGCGAGGATTCACCAGAGGGTGAACAACCCAGCCAGATGCCACCACCTGGACAGCGCATGACAGAAGAGCAGGCTCGACAGCTGCTGGCAGCCATTGGAAACAATATGGAAACCCTCCAGGAACGACTTGGGCAGTATTTATTCACCCGCCAGGCACCACCCCTCCAAGATTGGTAACCTTGACAAGCCCTGTGCTGGGTAATTTTAATGCTCCCAGCACAGGGAAATGAAGCCGAGTATTGAATGGATCCGATTATGAATAAAAAACATAAAGTATTTATCACGATTATTGGGGTTCTTCTGTTGAGCCTGCTGTCGTTCCCGGTCTATGCACAAACACCGGGTGTGGTTACCGCAGAAGTAGACCGCAGTGTACTCACCACTGATGATTTCATTACCTTAAGTGTGACCATCAACCTGAATTACGGTCCGGTATCCGAACCCGCTTTGCCATCTATGGATAGCTTTAACATTGTCGGCACCAGCACCAGTA
>DATKXE010000589.1:0-4873 GCA_035529195.1 Anaerolineales bacterium | reverse complement strand
CTTATGCTGCACATATCCTGATTGCTAAAGTTGGGGTGCAGTCTCTTATTTTTGCGTCACTTCGATCAGTGAACCACTTGCCATCCAGTCCTTCACTTAGATTGTTAGGAACCAATAGGCTTTCTCTGTAAAATCCCCTATTGATATTATCGCTGATACCTGCATAAATTATCCTAGATTTATCTCATTTTGGATGTAGATCAAGCATGGTTGACGGTCATTCCCGATTTCCGGGATTCGGGCAGCCTGTTCTGTAAAAATAATTCCCAATTAGGGGCAAATCGCTTGACAAATTAGTGATTTTGTTCAATAATGAATGTAAGTACTTACATACACTTCCAGGATATCGCTAATGACCAAAAATCAACAATCCCCCTCATCAGAAGAAACCCGCCAAAGAATCATCTCTGCGGCAGCAGAAGTAGGATCCAAAGTTGGGTATTCCAAAGCTACCACCAAAACCATCGCAAAGGCAGCTGGTGTCAATGAGGTAACGCTTTTCCGCCATTTTGGATCGAAAGAGAACTTGTTTTCCGCAGCTATAGAACAATATGGCGGCCCCGCGCTGGTACCCATTATCCAATCCCAATTCACTGGGGATTACCGGGTGGATCTGACCATGGTGGGGAAATTTTTCCTCGACATTATGGTTGCGAGGAGGGAAATGCTGCGCTTGATGTTATGTGAATCAGCCAATATCCCTGAAGTCCGCACGGTACTGGCTCGCAACCCCAGAGAACTCCGCCAGATGCTGGCGCAGTACCTCCGATCACAGATGGAGAATGGGATCATCAAGGAACAACATCCAGAAGCGTTGGCGCAGGCATTTCTGGGCATGTTTTTCGCATATGCCATCAGCCTGAATATCCTCGATGAGATGATAAGCCCGCAGATTTCGAATTCGGATTTAGTGGCGCAATTCGTGGATGTCTTTATGGCGGGGACATTAACGAATCAATAATAATCAAGGATGATTTGATGAACCTGGCGATCGAAGTAAATTCAGTGACCCGGCGCTTTGGTGATATCATCGCAGTTGATGAACTTTCATTTGGGGTTGCACCTGGAGAGATCTTTGGCTTGCTGGGACCCAATGGCGCAGGGAAGACAACAACTATTCACCTGCTCACCGGTATGTTGGCAAAAGATGAAGGCACAGTCCAGGTTTTGGGTCTTGATCCCCACCGGGAACCACGCCAGGTTCATAAGAAGATCGGATACGTACCTCAGGAAACCAATGTCTACCTGGATCTCAGCGCGGTTGATAATCTCTGGCATCACGCGGCTCTATATTGCGATCAGCTGATCGGTGTAGAAGAGGATATCGAGGAATTATTAAATTTGATGAACCTGTGGGAGAGGCGCAAAGACCCCATGCGAACATATTCTGGCGGCATGAAACGGCGCCTGGCACTCGCCCGCACGCTGCTTCATGATCCAGAAGTAATTTTCTTCGATGAACCCACTTTGGGGGTGGATGTGCAGGGCAAGCACGTCATTTGGGAACATATCAAAGTTCAACAGGAAAAGGGAAAGACTTTTATCGTATCCACTAACGATATGATGGAAGCAGATAACCTGTGCGACAGCCTTGTGATCATCGATCACGGGAAAGCCATCGCCCTGGACACACCGGAAAACTTAAAGGCTGAATTGGGTCGCGATATTGTCACTTTGCATACCTCACCTGCCATCCTGGATCCCGAAGGAACATTTCGTGGGTTGAATATCCAGGCTGTAAAACATCCCGAACCGGGTGTGGTACGTTTCGAGATCAAGAATGCGGAAAAACTGGTGGAGGAGATCATCTCCAAGGTGACGGATGGCTATCAACTTGAATCGATGCGCATCGCGCGCCCATCTTTGGATGATGTTTTCCTCGAATACACAGGGCGGGGGTTGAGGGATTGAGCAATGAAGCGCTTTGGACTCCTGCTCAGAAATGAATTCAAATTATTCCGAACAACCATCCCGGTTCATATGATCGGTATTTTTCAACCAGCTTTGATGTTTTCACTTATGGCATTGGTGCTGGTTACGCCTACATTTGATATGTATGTAGCAACCCCCACAACCCCTCAAGGGTGGGAATTAGTCTCAGCAATGGAACGGGTCGGTTCACCGATTGGGGATGCATACATTAATCCGATTCTGGTTGACTCATTACCCAACCAGCAAATTCAAGGTGGCCAATTGATCGACTTTGAATGGGCTGCAGGAAATCAAACTGCGGTGCAGCGATTTGGTTTGCTCGACAGCAACATGGTCAAGAATTTTAGAAACCGTCTTTCTGCTGCTGCCTTATACCAGTGGAATCATTCATTGGGGGATGAAGCGATTATTATTGAACAGGTACCCTGGCTGCCTGCAGATATTCCTTATGGTGTTTATTTCGGGATGGCGATGCTGCCTTTGGCGGTAACACTGGCTGCAGCGCTGATCGGGGCATTCCTTGCAGCTCAAGAATTTGAATTCAACACTATCATCGAATACCGATTATCCCCAACTTCAATGTATTTGATTTCAGGAGCTCGGATGGTCAGGTTATCCCTGACGGGTTTGCTTTCCGGCCTGGTGCTCATGTCTGTTGTAGGGATTATCACAGGAGTGTGGCCTTCATCACCTGGTTGGGTGGTTTTGATTCTATTTGGGATGGCATTGATTGGAGGCTGTATTGGGACTTTGGCAGGTCTGATCCTGAAAAAAACCCTGCCCGCTTTCCTGATTGGGTTGGCGCTGGCCTTCTTCATGTGGTTACTCGGCAGCGCCTTTGGACTGGCAGCAGGATTCAGTGGTCCCTACGAAGCTGTGAGCCGCTTTATGCCAAATACTTACGCGGTTGAGCTGCTTTTTCCACTCTATTATCGAGTGGAGATTGGTTCAAATATCCCGGCAATATTTATCCTCACCACAACGTGCGTGATTTTGATACTGGCAACCTTGATTGCATACCGCAAGAATGTAATGAAAAATTAGAGATAATCGGCATGAAACGACTTTGGATATTATTCAAATCCGAATTCAATGTCTGGTGTCATGATCCCATCACCGCCATAGGTGGGATTTTACCCCCTGCCCTGATCTTGATCGCTTTTGCATTATTGTTCGGGGGGCGGTTGAGTTTTAAAATCGCGGTAGTGAATTTAGATCAAGGTTCAATGGGAGCATTGCTGAGGCAGTCCTTCGATGAAGTTATCTCTCCGCTGAACAATATGCCCTATTACCTGGCTCTTGATATGGAACTGGAAGATGCGATGGAGGCGTATGCAGCCTACCGGGTGGATGGGGTTTGGGTGATCCCGCCAGATTTCTCCAGTTCTCTCGAGTCGGGAGACAATCCAAGTATCCGCATGCACTTCTTCAATTACAATGATGACCGGGCGAAGAATCACCGGCTCTACTCAGCAGAGATTATCTTGCATTTCTACAAGCAGATTGGCAAACCTGCGCCACCTTTGGAGATCGCAGAGCAGTACCCTCTCCCGGTGATGGTGGACTGGGTTCCGATTATCGCAGTAGGCGTAGCTTTGCTCAGCGCCTGCTTGGGAAGCATATTTAACATCTATGCCTTGACTTACAAAGAGCAGGTCAGCAATATGACCCTGGAATTTGGATTAGCGCCTCGTTCACTGGCGTGGGTATTGATTCCCAAGGTGATTTTGGCTTTAATATTCGGGTTGGTTAGCGGTACATTCTTCTTAGTCGTCATATATGTCTGGTTAGGTTTCTGGCCTGGAAGCCACATCTGGGCTTACTGGCTGCTATCAGGTTTAACGGCTTTGTTCTGGATCGGTTTGGCGATTGTTATTGGGCTTCAGTCTCGGAATTACATGGCGGGGGCGATCGCCATTGTGCTCTCGGCGATTATCGTGTTTTTTATCGGGGGTGGGTTGGGTCTGATCCGTTATCACCAAGACAATGTGCAGTGGTATTCCTGGCTGTTCCCCAACACACATGCCATCGATCCGATCCGCGACCTGGTGCTGTTCAATTCCTGGCCGGTTGACTGGAATATCACCCTGGCCAAGCTGATTGGTTTTGCGGTGCTGTCCTTGACCGTCGGGTTGACTCTCACCGCTCGTAAACTGCGTCGCCTGGGGTAGAAAGCTGCTCTCAGCTCAGAAAAACAACCATCTTACTTGAAAAATCTCCTCGTTAAATTGGGAAGATTCTTCAACTAATATTGACAAGGTAATTATTTGACAATCTGCTCAACTGGCTAATGAATGATTTGCCTTAGAACTCTTATCTTGCGGAAAATTTCATCCGGCGCATCGTCTGCGCATTTATAGCCACGATCACCGTACTGAGCGACATAAACAAGGCTCCAATAGCTGGTGAGAGCAGAAATCCGAATGGTGCTAATATACCAGCAGCCAACGGTAGTGCAATTACGTTATACCCTGTAGCCCAGATCAAATTCTCTTTCATCTTCTTATAACTGGCGTTGCTCAGGGTAAAGATATTGACCACATCTGAGGGATCATTCCTGACCAGTATGATGTCAGCAGACTCGACCGCGACATCAGTTCCGCTGCCTATTGCAATACCGACATCTGCACGTGTGAGGGCAGGGGCATCGTTAACGCCATCACCAACCATGGCGACTCGCTTTCCTTGAGCCTGTAATTCAGCCACCTTCTGATCTTTATGCTCGGGCAGTACTTCGGCAAAGAATTGATCGATTCCCAGCTCATCGGATACGGCTTTTGCGACTGCCCGGCTGTCACCGGTCAGCATTGCGACTTCTATACCCATATCGTGAAGCATTTCGACAGCTTGCTTGCTTTCGGGTCGAATTATGTCAGCAACGGCGAAGCTCGCAATTACATCAGTATTCACAATTAGATATACAACACTCTGACCTTTTGTA
>DATKXE010000588.1:0-6579 GCA_035529195.1 Anaerolineales bacterium | reverse complement strand
AATTCATTTCCTTGTTTAAAGATACGACCCTTGCTTCAGGTGTTGCAGTGCTTGAACTCCTTGCAGTTGGACGCTCAATCCTCAATTCTGATCCTCAGTATATCGGTTTGCAGATGGAAGTATATGGCTTTATCGCCGTGGTGTTCTGGATACTTAGCTATATGATGTCTCATGCCAGCCGGCGATTGGAAGCTTCACTTGGAGTTGGAGAGCGATAAGTAATCAATTCAAGCAGCTGCTCTGGTTGATATGGAGTTGGATATGAACGAACAGACTCAAGATCAAATGCCCATCATTATCGCCCAGGATGTGCATAAATGGTTTGGCGATTTTCACGCTCTCAAAGGAATCGATTTGGAGGTCCAACAAGGGGAAGTAGTGGTCATCTTTGGTCCTTCTGGTTCCGGAAAATCAACTTTTATCCGCACGATTAACCGTTTGGAGGAACATCAACAAGGTCAGATTATCGTTGATGGCATCGAGCTGAGTCATGATGTGCGTAATATTGAGAAAATTCGCATGGAAACAGGAATGGTATTCCAGCAGTTCAACCTCTTTCCGCACCTCACAGTTCTTTCCAATGTAACTCTGGCACCCATCTGGGTCAGGAAATGGAAGAAACAAGAAGCGGAAGAAATAGGAATGGAGTTATTAGAGCGGGTAGGAATTCCCGAGCAGGCTCAAAAATATCCAGGCCAGCTTTCGGGTGGGCAGCAGCAAAGAGTAGCGATCGCGCGAGCACTGGCTATGCAGCCGAAAATCATGCTCTTTGATGAACCCACATCAGCCCTTGACCCTGAAATGATCAAAGAAGTGCTGGATGTGATGATCGAGTTAGCAAAGAGCGGGATGACCATGGTGGTGGTGACTCACGAAATGGGTTTCGCTCGCGGGGTGGCAGACCGCATGTATTTCTTTGATGAAGGATTAATCGTGGAAAGCGGCACCCCGCATGAAATATTTCATAACCCTCAAGAAGACCGCACCAAATTGTTTCTTTCTCAAATCCTAAAAAACTAGGGATTACGGTATGATGAGAAAAGAGTGGTGATTGATTATCAATCGCCACTCTTTTTTGTTTTCAGCAATTTTCAGTAGAATTTTGCAAACAACAAAGTAATATTTTTTATTGTTAGGAGATATATATCGACCAGGGGTTTATTCCACACCTTCTCCTAATGAGACAACAAAAACATCGTAATAAGTGCCCGCACCGAAACCATCGAACATGATGTGATCACCGGGTTTCATCTTTGGCAGCTCCCTTAAGAATGCAATCATGTTAGAGGCGGCGCTGACATTACCAAATTCCTTGATCACCCAAGGCATCGGGAGATTAATGCCTTCCTTGATGAGATTTTTTTGTTTCAAAGTATTAATTTTAAGATTGGCATGGTGGACGATCGCAACTTCGATTGATTTTCCAATTGTGCCCAGCTGCTCCATCTTATCGCGATAAGAATTATAAACTTTTTGAACAATGATGACACCATTGCGAACGAAAAGCTTAACCATGCCCATGGAGCCAGCCATTTTTACCGGTAATCCATTGGTGGGTTCGTTCATTAATCCAGCGAAGCGCAAGCTATGCGGATTGATTTCTGATACTTCGACCATCGATTGTCCATGGATCTGTCGAGAGTGAGGATAATACATATGTACCGCTAACACTCCCTGCTCATCATAAACTTCCTGGGTATCGCCAACCAAGAATTCCATCGACCTGCCAGGGATTAATCCGATGATTCCAGCCCCGTTACCGAAAAGCTGCAGTGCATCCTTGTCGAAGGATTTTTGTACGGCCCTGCTTAACCCTTCAATTCCACCAACGAGCACTTTTTTCCCTTTTAATATTTGCGCCAGGTTGAATCTGGAACTTTTGTTATAGCTTAGGTCGGGATTCAATGTGAGGTGCAATGCGCCAGTAGAACCATCACATGCTTTATGAACGCTAACTTTTAATGCATCCTCCCTTATTCCAGCCCGGGATGCAATCTCCTCTGTGAAATTTTCGCTGACGGGTCCACTGGTGCCGATCAAGACTGCATCAACCTCCTCCGGATCCCATCCAGATGCGTTGGCTGCTTCTTGCAGTAGACGGGAGCCGACCTGGGTTTCGATCTCAATATGATCCTGGTCGGAGAATCCAGGCAGGTGGTGGCGATGCATGAAGCCTAGGGGTGCCAGGTCCATACGTTCGTTTTCACCTAAAGGTGTGCCTGTGGATTGCTCAACCAATTCAGGGAGCGTGGCATTATCATAGCTCTTCCCCCAGGCTCCGTATACTCCGCTGATTCCAACTTTAGGATTTGTTATCCGTTCAAACCCAAATGGTATGCCTGCGCCAATTGGCAGATCGACCATTTGGACTTGAGGTCGCTCATAGAATGGCAATACAGGTGTAGTCTCATTACTAGATTTTCCTTCTTCGGTCATTACATCTCCTCAAAATTTCAGTCAGCAATTAACACAGATTGCTCCGAAATCAGTCATGATTATAAAGGTGAAACGACATTTTGCCATTTCCAGGATGATATTCTGATCTAACTCTAATTGTTCGTTGATATCAATGTTATGGAATGTTGTGGTAAAAAATCCGCATCTAATTCTCTCAATTGTGTTCGCTGCAAAAGTATATAACACCTGAGTGTGTAGAGAGTGACGAACGGGAATACCGATTTTTTGCTTTGAAATCTTAAAAGAATTTGGTTGTGATATTGATCCCAAGATAATTGAATGGGTATATCTTGGAAGTGAGGAAATTGTCATGGTAATTGTTAAAGTAGTCATGAGTTGTTTTAAGATTTGCTGGGTGTTATCCTGCCATGATGACCGATGTCACCACATCAGAATATAACTGGGGATAGCGTCACGATGGGTTTCACGTTTAATTAGAGTGAAGCAATCGGACTCCAATATAATGCGGTTCTGATTAAAATAGAAAAGACCCTAAGGTCTAACAATCCTTAGGGTCTTTTGTATCTCCAATCCAGCTATAAATGCTTAAACGAGATATTCTTTTCCGTCAGCTTTGCCGCCAATTCACCAGGCTGGAGGCCTGCAAATGGTTGATCAGTTTACCGGAGCGGGCGAGTTCAATGCCTTTCTCGAGGACCCGCTCGTAATAAATCTTGCTGGAGAGATCGGGTTCAAATCCCCGCAGGATGCTGTCAACCGTTTTGTCCAATCCGGATTCTTCGACCTCATCCCAAAGGTCCTCATCCAGAAGGTTTGCCCGCAGGTGGGAGAAAAAGGCGACCGGCAAGAATTTAATTTGTTCCGGGAGTTCTCCCATCAACTTCTCGTTCAATTCCACGACCAGCTTATAACACTCTTCACTAGTAAGTTCGGGAAAGATCGATTGAATAATCTCGGCTTTCTCTTCCGTGGTGGGGATCCACTCGAAGGCTGACATCCTGCCAGCACGGACCAGCGGATTATAAAGCTTGGTGAAATCATTTCCGGTGACGATGATCGGAACACGGATGGTTTCTTTTCCTTCGACCAGTGATGGATAGTCAACCAGGTGCATCAATTCGCCAAATACGTTGATCTGGTTGATGGTGTGTTTCTCTGATTTGCCCCATGTTCCGAGGCCGGTATCAACATCGTTGACCAGAACGACAGCCAAGCTCGCCCCACCACTGCGGATGCTTTCGCTGGCTTTAATGTAAGTGTTGCGGATGAATGCTGAAGGGTGACCGGCGACAGGATTGTCAAGCTGCCCGCCAGAGACCAAAAAACGCTTTACCCCCATGTTCTTCAAGATGTGCTCACACTGGAAGGTTTTTCCCTCTCCGGAAGGGCCATGGATGCCGAGCAGCAAAGGAACCTGGGCTTCGACACTTTTTAACAGGTTTTTAAGCACATGTAGAGAGACAGCCTGCTGGAATCGATCTGAAATAAAGACCTCAGTTTCTGCTCTTTGTTTTATAAGTGCCATAAGGTTATACCCTACCCTCGTAATATACTACCGACCATTTTGAGTGTTTGTGATATGACGGATCGGGATTTGGTTTTTCAGAAATCACTATCCAGTAATTATCTTCTGGTAATACTATTGTATTCGTTTTTCAATACTTAAGAGCTTACGAAATAGTAATTACTCATTACAAGAAACCAATCTCGGAAGCAATTTCCACGATTATGGGGTATTCTACCCTAAAAACCGGTAATTAATTAGAGTCAACGAATTTCAAATGGTGGAATTTCTGGGATTACCAATATAAAAGTGCTTTCTTGACAAAGGTTTTTGTGCGACTTCCTAGATTATTATTAAATCCAAGCCAGAATTTCAGCTGAGATTGTGAACCATGTATTATCTAAGGATTGTTATTGTATCTATGCATTTTGAGAAACAAACGAGGGGATTATTAGAAAATCACGTACGGGATTTTAGAATTGATCCAGTTTGGGCCGGTACTGCAGCGTCTCTGCCAGATGTTGGGGGGAAATCTTGCGTCCCCAGCTAAATCAGCGATGGTTCTGGATTAGAGACGTTATCCGCAAGGACACTCACATGGAATGCTGTCCCGGCCTCCCAACAGAACGACCAGCAAAGCCAACGAAATCATGATACTGAATTTCGGTTCGGATAGTTTTATCTTATTCATCTTGTGTTTCCTCGTTGAGTAATTGACAAATCAACATAGAATTTGGGGGTTAGATGGCGAGATTACTCCAACCAGGCGACTATAGCAGGGATCGCCGAGCCCCCCAGAGCGCGCTGGGCGACGTCGCAGGCAAGTGGAAAGCCCTGATCACTATTGGTGAGCACCACAACACCAATCTGTTGCTCAGGGTAGATCACCATCAGACTTCGAAAGCCGGGGGTCTGGCCGTTCTGCCACAACGCGTCGCCTTGCTCGCTGTGCTGGATGCCAGGCCCCAAACCCCAAGCCATATCCCTACCAGCAGACACTTGTGATGTACGCACCTGCGCTGCAAGTTCTGCTTTCAAGTGCTGCGGCACCACCACTTCGATCAGAAACGTCGCCAGATCGGTAGCCGATGTTCGCAGCGAGCCAACCGCACTCGGCTGTGGTGATAGAGCTTTCGTGAGCGGTCCTGTAATCATCCCCGCCACCCACAACACCGCGAAAAGACTCAGCCCAATCCAGGTGATGCGTAATAGACCCTGCATTTTACCCCCCTGCAAAGCATCCGGTAAACGGGTAAAGAGAAGCCTGCCGATCAGATCCATCACCGCAAGAGCCAGGATGAAGACGACCCCAACGATAGCGGTTAACAAGACCAGATTAGGTAAATCCATCCCGAGAAGCAGCCATAAAACCAACAGCGTCAGGAATCCAGCTACCAGGGACGTCCCCACCACCATCTTCCGGGTGGGCTGCCACATCCCTGAGCGAAAGCGCAGGATCAATAGCCCAATAAGACCTAGTGCGATGGAGACAACAGCGAACGGAATCGCAAAAGCGAGCATTGGAAATCTATAATCTATATGACCATTTGCCATACGCAACATCATCTCAATGCTGTTTACAAAGTCACTCGATGTCATGCCTAATGGTTCGAAAACAATTGCATTGGCAACCTCATCCAGCGGTTGACCGGTCACCTGCTCGATTACTTCTTGCATGTATAAAGCCCCAACGCCTGAGTACAGGAAATCCGAGCCAGGTTTAAAGAGTATGCTTTTGTCCAATGGTAACTGGTCGCCGCTGAGCCCTGAGCTGTGGGAAGCCAGATGTCGGAGCGTGATTTGCTCCCGGTACTCTGATGGCGGCAGCCAGGGCTCCGAAAGATATGTATCCACGGGCTCATCGAGCGAAAGTAACCCCTGTTCGACCAGGCGCAGGGCGGTGTAAGCTGTAACCACTTTGCTGATGGAGGCTACTTCAAATACTGTGTCCGCTGTGACTGGCTCACCCGTGATGATATTGACTACGCCAAAACCATCCGCCCAGACCACCTCGCCATCGCGGATGAGGGCAACAGCCACGCCAGGGATCCCTTCCTGGTCCATAAGAGTGGGGATATATTCCTCCAGGTCGGCGATAATATCCTCTACAGGTTCCGAGGTCCTCAAAGGCGGCTCTGGGGCAGGTACGCTGGCTGCGAACGCACTGACCTGACTGGACGCACCCGTCCCTAGCAATACGATCAGCAAGGCCATCAACGTAAAGATTCTGAATTTCAGCATAGATATAAACATCCTGTTCCTCCAGTACATCTCTCAATGCCGAAGGTTTCTAGTCAACCCTTCAGCTGCTATCCCGAATGAACTGGATTGCGCATTCCAGTGCGGTGTCGATCCCCATTATCAAATCACTCTTTTTGAGCTAAACCTCATGATCTACAAAGCTGCGACGAGTGTGACGGTCGATCGACGTTTCGTTAACGTCATAAGGAGCGCCGGCAGGAAGCCACATTTCTACACTCTCATCAAGCTCTGGATAATTGTAAGTACGACCCCATCTAAACGGAGAACTCGCAGAGCCATTGGGATTTCGCCCAATGATTGTGATTTCGCAAACTTGAGACAGGAAATGGACAAAATAGTCACAAGCTCTTAGACTCGTTTCTACGGAGGCGGGCTTTTTTGATTCCATGAAAGGA
>DATKXE010000587.1:0-8302 GCA_035529195.1 Anaerolineales bacterium | reverse complement strand
AATTTAGTAGAATGTGTTCGATGTCCCGCAAGGGTTTCGTCTCAGGGAATATTCCCAGGATATGAAACCCGAAAGTTGCCGTGAATTCAAAACCAGGTAAGACTAATATCTTCTTGAACAGCCGCCGATATTCATTTAATTTGAGTTGTTCATCTGCAGTCAAGCGATTCGATGCTTCAAGAAACTCGAGCTGCTCAACGCTTTCCCTCATTTGCCGGTAACCCGCGATCGTATTGTGATCGGTGAAGGCGATGATATCCAACCCACGCGCCTCCGCTCGCTGTAAGATTTCTAAATATGTCACACCCTGTTCCTGGTAATCCACCGAAGCAGGTGTATGAAGATGCAGATCCATCGTCCGCCATTGCATTGAAAGACGTGATTGTTTTTTTGCCACCATATTCTCTCTATCCTATTGTTTGTTTTATCTTGCTGATCAGCTCGTCTGGCATGAAGGGTTTTAGAATAAATCCATCTGCTCCTTCCTGATGGCTTCTTTCTGTCATATCCACACCGGAGGCTATGAGGACTCGCACCCCATCCAATTCAGGCTCATTTCGTAATGTACGTAGCACATCAAATCCATTCAGGTGGCGCAAGTGAACATCCATTAATATCAATTCAGGTTTTTCCTGGCAGATTGCATCGACAATCTGCTGAATTTCTTCTCTTCCCTCCCATAGCACAACTTCATAACCTTCAAATTCCAGGAGCATCTGCAAAAGAGAAAACATATTGGCGTCATCTTCAATTACCATAACTTTCGGCATATCTCTAATCCCCGCTGGATTATTTTCCCTTCTCTTTTTTCTCATGCTTCCTGGGGACAGGCGCTAATGCGATGCGGATGACCTGATCTACTGTATCGACGTACTCAAATTTGATGTCCTTAAGCACTTCCTCTGGAAGTTCTTCTAAATCAGCCTTATTTCTCTTTGGTAACACCACAGTTTTTAATCCGCTCCGATGAGCAGCTAATACTTTCTCCTTTATTCCGCCCACGGGGAGTACCAGCCCTCGCAAGGTGATCTCACCCGTCATCCCCAAATCCGAACGTACAGGTCGTTTTGATATCAAGGAAACCAGGGCTGTTGCCATCGTCACACCCGCAGATGGGCCATCCTTTGGTTGGGCACCGCTGGGCACATGCAGGTGAATATCCGTTTCCTCGAAGAAGGTCGGCTTTAGAGATAGCTGCTCTGCTCTCGAGCGCACATACGATAACGCAGCTTTTGCTGATTCCTGCATTACCTCCCCCAGGGAACCTGTCAGCTGAAAACCTTTGTTACCAGGCATCCCGGTAGCCTCGATAAATAATACATCGCCACCTGTTGGTGTATATGCCAATCCTGTAGCAACGCCGGGCATGGATGTCCGCTCAGCTACTTCTTCATTCCCAAAGAACCTCGGTCGACCAATGAATTGACGCACGAGTGTTGGAGTGACCCTAATTTTCTTCTTATTCCCTTCTGCAATCCGGGTTACAACCTTGCGATTTACGGCACCGATTTCTCGCTCCAGATTGCGCACACCGGCTTCGCGAGTATATGAACGGATGATGGTTTGAAGTGCTTGCCGGGTAAATGAAACTTCATTTGTACGCAGTCCGTTTTCTCTCAGCTGGCGCGGGATCAGGTATCCCTTTGCGATCTCAATCTTCTCACTCTCTGTATACCCCGACAGCATGATGATTTCCATTCGATCCCGCAATGGCGCTGGGATTGGTTCTAATAGATTCGCCGTTGTAATGAACATCACCTGAGATAGATCAAAACCGACCTCTAAATAGTGATCACGAAATTCAACATTTTGTTCAGGATCTAGCACTTCCAAAAGCGCTGAAGCAGGGTCACCATGAAAGTCATGGGATAGCTTATCAACTTCATCCAACATGAAGACTGGGTTCCCGGTTTCCACTCTCCGGATTGCCTGAAGTATTCGTCCCGGCATGGCTCCGATATACGTGCGGCGATGCCCACGTATTTCAGCTTCATCACGCACGCCCCCCAAGGAAATACGGATGAATTTTCTGCCCATCGCACGTGCGATCGACTGACCGAGTGAGGTCTTGCCAACCCCGGGTGGTCCAACAAAGCAAAGGATCACACCCTCACGCACTCGCCGAATCGCGTCAACTTGCTCCTCAGCCTTGAATTCCTCCTGGCGTTCTAGTTTTAATTTGCGCACTGCTAAATATTCGATGATCCTTTCTTTGACATCCTCTAATCCAAAATGATCATGATCCAGCACTTTGCGCGCTTTCGAGATATCCAAGTCATCCTTCGTCGTGATTGACCAGGGCAGGGATACTAACCAATCCAGATATGTACGGATAACCCCATATTCAGCAGCTGCTGTTGGCAAACGAGATAAACGTTCTAACTCTCTACGCGCCATTTTATCGGCTTCTTCAGGCATTTCCGCTTTCTCGATCTTCTGCCTAAACTCTTCTGTTTCAACAGTCTGTTCGTCTGCTTCCCCCAATTCTCGCTGAATGGCCTTTAATTGTTCGCGCAGAAAGTATTCCCGCTGGACTTTATCAATCTCGGATCGGGCTTGGTTTTGGATTTTCTGCCCAATTTCCAGCATCTCAACTTCACGGGTGAGGATGGTAACCAGTTTCTTCAATTTTTCCAGAACCGGGTCAAGAGCTAAAAGTTCTTGGGCATCGTTAAGATCCATGCGTTGGAAATTCGCGATGGTGTAAATGGTCTGCAGTGGGTCTTCCAGCCCAACAACAGAAGCGACCAGCTCACGGGGTATCGATGGGATCATCTCAGCAATGTGCTCGAATTGATCGCGGGCGTTTCTCGCTAGTGCTTCCACTTCAAGATCGTCCTCCATAACTTCTGGATACAATTCGATATTTGCTTTCAGATATGGTTCGATCTGAATAAACTCCCTTAATTGAAAACGCGCAATTCCCTGTACCAGCAATCGAATCGTCCCATCTGGTGCTCGGAAGAGTCGATGTACAATAGCGACCGTGCCAACTGGATATAAATCATCTGGTCCAGGCGCATCCAACTCAGGATCTTTTGATGCCACAAGCCCAATCAATCGATCCTCACCCGCCATGACATCATCCACCAGGCGGATGGACCGTGGTTGACCAATGGTTAAGGGTACTGCAGTCTGCGGATAAACTACAACTCCCCTCAATGGCAATATTGGCAATTCGGCAGGGATCTGGTCAAATAATTCAGCTTCGTCAGCGATCTCACCTTGCTCAGCGTCACCATTATTCAGGACGCGGGGAGTGATTGGTCTGAATAAGAACTCGTCTTGAAGCTCTTCCAGATCCTCAAACCAACTTAATAAGTCCATAATGCTATGATTCCAACGAGATGCCGGCATTGATTAGTCCATTTACTCAGTCACGCGGATTTTTTTCGGTTGATCTTTCGGGAACACCAGACGCAGAAATCCTGCTTTATACTCTGCAACGACTTGGTCAGCTGATACTGGTCCAGGAAGTTTAACTTCTGTGCTGAATTCCCCGAAGAAGATCTCCATTTGGTGATATGCTCGGCGCTCTTGAATATCGGGTCGATTTCCACGCACAGTGAGTTGCGGACCTGTCAACGAGATTGAGAAATCATCTTCTCGCATACCAGCTATCTCGACCCGCACAATTATTGCATCATCGGTTTCAAAAACATCTGTCGGGGGTCGCCAAATATGGAAGCGCACCCCGTTCCACCAGCGTTTTCCGCCGCTTATTGTTTGAGATTCGTCGTCGTTGTACCAAATAGGTTGTATCGGTTCTGATTTTAATTCAAGCTCTTCCATCTTTCGCACTCCAATTCTTATTCCAGGGCAAGAGCATTCTGAGCCGCCGCGAGGACGGCCCCATAGTCTGGCTCATCACCCAATGTTGGCATATACTCTGTATACACGGCCCTATCATCCCGGTCAATTACAAAAATTGCTCTACGAAATATTCGAAACTCTTTTATCAAAACCCCGTACTTCACACCAAATTCAGCACCGTAGTGATCTGAAAGGGTGGTTACCCGCTCAATGTCTGCTGCAGCGCACCATTGGTTCAATGTAAATGGTAAATCCATGCTGACCATCAGAATCACGATATCACTACTCAACGATGAAGCTGCTTGGTTAAAGTGCCTTGTCTCCCGATCGCAGACATCAGTGCTGAGGGACGGCAACGAACCGATAATGCGTACTTTGCCGGGATTGCTTTCGAGCGCATTCGTCCACGACCAATCTTTCGTCATAACGGTAAAATCATGCACCAGCTCCCCTACATTAATATCTTCACCAATAATGGTGATATCCTGGCCTCGGAATTTCATTATTCCCTGTCTTTCAATATTCACACGGTCCTCCTGGTAATGCCTTAATTATCAGACAAATGATAATTACCCCTGGGTTTCCTCCCAGCAACCTAATGAGGGTACCCACTTCTTGAAACCCCGACAATTAAATAGTAATACATTCTTTATTCCCCCACCCAAGCGCCCCCGGCGGGATTCGAACCCACAACCTTAGGTTTAGAAGACCTCTGCTCTGTCCTTTGAGCTACGGGGGCAGTTCTGATAACCTTCAACACTCCGGGCATGGGCGCAGTCCCTTGTATACCCGGGGTCCAGAAAACGTTTGGAGTATCACCTGAGGAGTGCGTCCCAAATGGTCGGCCAGCTCTACAGGTGTCAAGGGTGTATTACCATTAGATAAAAATAGACGGAATACGGATTCAACCAATGAGGTGCGAGCATCGATAAATCCGGGTTGTGTCGCACAATGTGTAATCAGAATGTGCTGTAATCCATCCACTTGTTGAACTTCAGCCGTTTCAGGATCAACCCAATCGATCACATTATCGCCACGAATATCTGCGAATGTCTCCTGATGCTCAGGGCAAAGGAAACCAAACAAGTCGACTCGCCAGTTTCTATCATTTTGACCCCACCAATCAAAATCGACGTGAAAACGAGTCTGCAAACTTGGCTTCACCAAGCTAAAGCGCTTTAGTTCCGTCACTTCCATCCTCCTGATCGACTCACTCGGGGGGAGTTGATCAGCATTTCACTTACTTGTTCAATTTCACCTGTCCCGAATCATCGAATCGAAAATGCAGGTCACCCACATGTTCGAACCATGGTCTCGAAGATAACAGGGCAAAAATTGGTCCTGGTGGACAGCGGCGAACTATGTTCACTGCTGCATACAATTCGGTAGCGTGTACATGTCCTTGCGGATTCATCTTGGTCAACTCTCTAACTATATCCACTAAAACTCGCTCAAAAGGTGGTCTTTCTTTTTGCATCCGTTCCCAAACATTATTCAAAGCATTAATATCAGGAACTGCGATTGCCATACGTTCATCATAAGCACCTGCAACTACTTGCTTGAGCATAGCGAATACTGTCCCACCATCTGAGCCAACCAAAACCGTTCTAATCCACTCACGGCTCGAACGTCGTGAATCAGCTGAAATCAGGACTCTCCCTGGATCTTTACCGCGCTGCACTCTCACGAAGCTGCCTGGCATCAACCCCTGGGTCTGATACCATTCCTGTAAACCAATCACATATCGCTTTTCAGGTACCACCCAACCAGGAAAACTCTCGCCGGATTTGCGATCCTCCAGCATAAAACGAATGCGCGGAGCCTCATATGCTGTGGGGAAGAGATGCTCTACACGAGTTGATAAAGGAAGAGATCCTACTCGCCAATGCGGGAATATTAAGCTGATTACCACATCATCGCTATCAGTACTGTCTGATGCTATCGGAGAAAGTTCATCGTCAAGTTCTTGCTCCAAAGCGAGCATTTCTTTACTAAGCAAATCCCGATCATGCTCTATCTCGTGGTACCGTAAGAAACTGGGGGTTTCGAGAACTTCTTGCGGCTCAAGTCTTTTCAAAAACCATAATACTTCACCTGCTGGTCCAACCTCGTCGAAACGCGGATCTTCTTCCAATCCTAAATCCAGCGAGAACTCCATAAGTTTCGGATTCTCCGATGAAGGCAGTTCAACTTGCTTGATCAAAGTAGTGGTTGGGAGCGGTCCACCTCCAGCGATATCAAGCACAGCTTCAGCAAGGTTCAAATGACCCGGGTTTACATCCAGCAGCAATGCCCTCGGAAACCAGCGTCCAGCAACGCGCACAAAATCTTCGTTGGCTTCCAGATTGCTCTCGAGGCTTTCAGCCAAATGCTGGCGATAGCTATCAATCACAAACTGAGCACTGAGCAGCTCACTGTCCTGGGTAATTTCAGGAGGGTTGTTCAGATAGTGATCATCAACCCCGCTGGCGAACTCGCGTTCTTCACCATTCTCAAACTGAACTTTGATCACCTTCAGATCTGCTACATCCGGATTTACACCAGGTCGTAAGCTTACTACCTTTCCCTGACGCCACCCCAATGCTGGAAATATCAGATTCTGATTTTCTTCGAAGCTATCTTTGGGGAAGTAAAGATCACCAGCAGAACTTCGTTGAATTTCGAATGCCTCGATCTCCCTACGAATCCGCTCTTCGACGATCGCTGTTACTAGCTCATCTGGTGTTAGGGGTGTTTCGATTTCTAATAGATAATTATATATAAATTCTATGTCATCTTCAAGGAGATCAAAGGTTTCCCAATAATCCTCCCGAAGTGACAAGGATGCTATCACCATAAAATCCTCGGAAAAAATTCCAGCTTAAACTTCATATTCATATTAGAAGATTTTCGCTGAATTGCTAGCTTATAATTATACTCTATGTGTAAAGAAGTCACAGCGAGTCGAAATCAAGTCTGCATCAAGGATCAATATTCAGGAGCTCTCGTATGTCAGAAGAAAAATGGGAATTAATCATCGAAGTATCCGGCGAGCTTCAAGCGGATATATTACGTAATCTTCTTGAGGTCCAGGGAATCAAGGTATTCCTCAACCAGGAAGGTGCTGGACGGGCTTACGGATTGACAGTTGGTCCTATGGGGCAAGTTCAGGTTTTGGTCCCAGAACACCAAAGCCGGGAAGCACACCAAATTGTTGAAGATTATTACGCTGGAAAGTTCGAGTCAGATGAGGGCGAATATTCAGATCTGGACGAAAATACTCAAGGATAAACACTCCCTAACCAGTCTTCCGGGTCAACTTGGACTCCACCTGCCCAAATTTCTAAGTGCAGGTGAGGTCCATTCACTCGGCCCGTCTCCCCCACAAGCCCAATTACTTGTCCAGTTTCTACACGTTCCCCCACTTCCACCATGATCTCTTCTTGGTGCATATAGCCGCTGTAAATACCCAGACCATGATCGATCATGACTGCATTCCCCCTCACAATTAGCGGACCTGCAAAAACAACAACCCCATCTGCTGGGGCATATATCTCATTCACCTCATTATTGTAGTTGTAGCAAAAATCTAAACCCGTGTGAAAGTAATTATATGGACTGCCGTTATACGATCTACGGTGACCAAATGTATCTGTATATCCGCATGGTGATGGTGCCACAGGGTTCTCAAAAACACCTTGCCATAGCTGTTCAGGAGTTACCGGTCCGGCTAATGCAGCCCATAATTTATCCTCCGGAATGGTCACATCAGGATCTAGAGTCGCCTCCGGAACCTGCAAAGATTTATAGACGTAGTCTCCTGGCGCCACATAAATTCTTTGCGAAAATCCGAACGGCACCCCATTGTCAAGCTCACCTTCCACGAGAAAAGAATAATACCCGGGCTCTGTTAACGCGTGTACTCCTTGCAGTGCAACATATTCTCCTTCTTTATCCCGAAAAAAGTTCAATTGATGATCGATCAATGATCCATACACATCCATCTCTTCACTCGTATCGATCCGCAGCACGGTAGTTTTCCCTTGCACCAATGGGTCGGGAGATATCTCGAGTGCTGTAATCTCTCCAGGCAAACCCCCAGGTCCGGGGATAGAATCTTGATCCTGTAAGACTAAAACATCTCCAGGGATCACCCCCCAGGTACCTTCCAGATGATTCTCAGTCACGAGTGTCCAGGGACTGACTCCGTGTTTGATGGCCAGCTCAATCAAAGATTGACCGTTGGCTAATGAAAATCTCTCCATTTTGACCTGCTGATGGCTAACCTCTGGGATCACCATGTTATAACCACTGTATAATTCTTCCGTGCTGGTGAGATGGTTTAAATTGATGATCTTTTCCTCTGGGATCTGGAAACTACGGCTTAAACTGCGGATATTCTCCCCAAGTGGCACGGGAGTTGTCACCAGGACATCCCCAATACCTTCCAGACCAGGAATGATGATTTCCTCCCCGGCAGTGAGTTGACCAGGATCGCTGATACCGTTTT
>DATKXE010000586.1:0-2875 GCA_035529195.1 Anaerolineales bacterium | reverse complement strand
CACCTTGATTTCAGGGTGGTTGCGGTGATCATTTCCCGCAATCCACTTTCAATTATTGACCACACATTCATGACTGTCAAAAATTTTGAGTTTGAATTTTCAGAATGAACGAATAATCCCTTGTACTTCTAGATAAAGAAGGCCAAGTTGTGGTTTCTTTCACTCAATGTGATTTAGATTGTAGGTGGAGATAAGGGTTGGTGCAAGGGCTGCTGTTGGCTGAATCTTTACTCAAATTCTACCGATCTGAGCACCCATTAGCTGAAAGATGAACTGGTTTTCCCTAAATCGATCATTTTACCGAACAGGTGATTTCTGAGAGTGATAAGTGATCTGCTTGCTGTGTGTCTTGATCAACCCACCAGACCTGGTCGCCCACATTTTGCAGCAGTACAGGATAAGACGGTAGACGCTCGCTGTTCACCGAGCACCAGAGAGGCATGGAGGGGGACAACCAGTACCAGGTGCTGTCTTCCGGGGGCTGGCTTAAATAAGAATGGTTGGATAAGTATTGCAGCCCGGGAAAGTAATTGATTCCTGAATCTTGATTTGAGATCGGGGGTAAAGTGACCGGCCGCCAGGTGGCACCTGCATCCAGAGACGCTCGCATAACTTGAGTTTCATCGGTTGAATTGGTGAGGCCAATGCCACCAGAAATGATTAAGACTTCCATATCAGAGATTGCGACCAGTTGATTCGGGGCAGGTGCGCGCAGCTCAACTGGCGGATCGATAACTCGCCAGGTATCGCCGCCATCCATGGAGTGAAGAATGGATTGCGGCAGCGGGGAACCCATCCCAGGGATGTTGGATGGTGCTGGTCCCCAGCGTAAACATGGACCTACAGATGGGCAGGAAAGCTTTCCAATTTCCCAATCTGCAGCTCCGTTGCTGGTTTCGGTAATGAGCGTATTTTCAAAAGGTTGATCGAGTTGGCTGGCTACCAAGAATTGGGCTTGTACTTTCTGTCCATCCAGATTCCAAAATCCGCCAAAATCCTCAAGCGTTGTGGTAGCAGGGGGATTGACGAACTGCCAGGTGGCGCCACGATCGGTCGAAAAGAATCCCATGTAAAAAACTGGCGGTGCGCCATATTCCACTTGGGCGACCGTAAACTCGGCATAAAAAGTTCCTGCTGAGGATGGGTCAAGTGTAACCGAATGGCAGGCGTCTGCAGTGGCAGGATCGCCATCAAAAATGATATATCCTCTTTCTTGAGCTGCTGCTGTGACCCCCGTCGTAGGGATTGGTTGTTCCCATGTCTGACCTGCGTCCAGACTCACCCTGATCTCACCTGGAGCACAATAAGCCATATGATCAGGGTTGGCTGGATTGATCGAAACAACCCGGTTAAAAAGATCACTGGATGAGTATATCCAGGGATATTGATTGCCATCCGTGATGCTGGAAGGCGGTGGAGGCTTGGTTGGTGTCGATGTTGGCGGAGTGGTACTTGTTGGGGGCAGCGTAGGTGAGCTCTCAATCGGAGCACTTGGGGTTGGCGGATCTGCGCTCGGAGTGGTTTGTACTGCACAAGCACTGCAAATTAGCGTGATAATAATTGGGATGAAAAGTCTTAATTTCAGCATGAGTATCGCTCCTGACGCAAAGAGTCGCTCCAGGCAGGGTGGCTTGATCAATTAACGTTGATCGAGCTTGGGTAGTTCCCAGTTTTAGATTATAGACCATTTCGTGATGAATTTTGTATGCATAGTTATGATTGATTTTATGTTATTGGGAATTGATAGTGACAGCATCTCGAAGAGTCTCGTAGGCTGCAGTGATAATTGAAAGGCATGGATCGTGCATCCAGGTTAATATCTGGAATGGAAGTGGTGATTCTTGTGAAAGGAACAGGCGGAATGTACAAGGTTTTATCGATCGATGGGGGCGGGATACGCGGGATCATACCTGTTCGCGTGATGGAAAGGTTGGAAAATCACCGGCCCGGAGTAGTTCAAGAATTTGACTTGTTCGCCGGTACCTCAACTGGTGCAGTCCTGGCAGGTGGATTTGCCTTTGGTCTTGAAGCTCGCTTTATGCGTCAAATGTACCAGGGTTTTGGAGAGGAAGTATTCGCTGATTCACTTTGGGATGATGTGCGTGACCTGAAATATGTGCTGGGAGCGGATTACGGGATAGAAAACTTAAAAAGTCTGCTGGATAGGGTGATCGGGGAGACGACATTGGGGCAGCTTTCGAAGAAAGTCTTGATCGCCGCGTTTGATCTAAAAGATGAAAAACGTGACCCACCTCGCTGGAGACCCAAATTTTTTCACAATTTCCCGGACTCGAACTGTGATAGCGGTGAAAAACTGGTCGATGTAGTCATCAGATCAGCAGCGGCGCCGGTCTATTTCCCCATTTATCAGGGATATGTGGATGGTGGTGTGGCTGCGATCAATCCATCCACCTGTGCCCTGGCACAAGCTTTCCACGAGGGATTCCTGGATGTCCGTTTACTTTCGCTGGGAACCGGGAACAACCCGCGCTGGCTGGATGTGCAGGATGGAAATTGGGGTATTGCCCAGTGGGGATTGAACCTGGTCAATATGGTCATGGATGGGGGAGGAGAAGTGGCTGATTACCAGTGCCGCCAAATCTTGCGAGATCAATACTTCCGTATGCAGCCACAAATGCCAAAACCGGTCGGATTGGATGACTGGCGAGCGACTGAAGAACTGATTGGGATCGCAGACGCCATTGACCTTGAGCCATTGATAAATTGGCTCGATGCAAGGCTCTGAAGAATGAACGTTGAACTGGGTATTTCGTCTATTAAAAGGGTGGTAAGCTAGGGCAAATATTCACAGAAGAGGTTAAATCTTGGGCAAACTGGTGGCAGTGGTCGGGAATACCGGGGTTGGGAAAACCAC
>DATKXE010000585.1:0-3079 GCA_035529195.1 Anaerolineales bacterium | reverse complement strand
CGATCGCTGAAACTGTACTTTCGGGCAAACTTCTGATATTCATCATCCCCCGAATAATAACTTTCCCAATGCACGGGATTCTCAAGCATCGCTTTTTCCAACATATCCCGTAGGTTAGATCGGTTTTTAGCTCGAGACCCTGTCAACAACTCATCTTCCATCATCGCCAGGGCAAAGACTGCCTCCCGAAAGGCGAAAGTCAGCGCAGGTCCAACTTTAAGGATAGCATAATGGTCCTCCACCATTTCTTTCAGAGCCCGGTGAGTCTGGTAATCCGTAGAATGGGCTTCATAAACCAGGTTTGGATAACCTTCAATAAAACTCGAGAGTTCAGCAGCTTTTCCACGATCGTATGAAAGGATAGAAACATCACCATATTCCACTCCGGGTTGTACAACCACAGCAACGACCCGTTCCCAGGCCGATTCAATCCCCTGCTGGACGAATGCGTTACCTGTAATCTCAATCATCTCTTGAACATCTTGAACTACAGTAACCTTCAACTGCTCATTTGAATCCTCAATACCGCCAGGTACAGGTACTTCAGTCCCAATAATGTAACGAGGTGCTGTTCCTGAACTACCCATCTCCTGATACGTCTGTTCTGCGACTGCGGCCAATGTTACAGCCCGCTGTGCGGCTACAGATTTGTGCAGCGGGCGATCCGGATCGTCGTCGATGAATTTCATACTGGCATCCAGATGAATCTTTACATACCCCGCCCGCACATAATCCCGTACTAACTCCTGAGATTTCTGCATAGCAATCTGGACAGGTTCGGCTCGCCAGGGATACGGTCCCAGGTGATCCCCCCCCAGGAGTAATCGCTCTCGAGGAAAATCCAACTTCTCAGCGATGGTATCTACATAGGATACAAACTGATCCGGGGTCAATCCGGTATAACCTCCAAACTGATTGACCTGATTACAGGTTGACTCGATCAACACTGGGCTGCCTTCACTTAAGGCGTGATGAAAGCTAGCCTCGATCACAAAGGGATTGGCTGAACAAATACAAAAAATTCCTCGGGCTTCGCCACGGTTTTGGGCATGGATCACATCATCGAGGTAATGAACATCTCCCATTCTTCAGCTCCTTTCATCAAGGAAACGCAATGCCTTGTCAAGCACAGGCTGGCTGGTAATTCCGCCAGCCATACGAGTAGACAATGAGCCGCAGACAATGCCTAACTTCAGGCAACGCTCCAGCGACCACCCTTGCAGAAAGCCAAAAATAAACCCAGCATCGAATGTGTCCCCTGCCCCGACTGTATCTACAACATCTACCGGGATGATTGGTGCCCGGTAAAGGGACTCTCCATCAAAAGCCAAGTTGCCATCTAGCCCCATTTTAACAGCCACAATCGAAGCTTGGGTTGCCAGCCTTCCAGCCGCTTCCACTACGGTAGGAGCCCCCGTCAATGAGAGGGCCTCAGCTTCATTAGGCAAGAAGACCGTTGTATGCTTCAGCAATTCATCCACTCCTACCCATTTTTCTTCAGGATCCCAATTGGTGTCGAGGGATGTAGTCAAGCCTAACGCAATCGCTCGTTTGAATAGCTCAGGCATCCCGGCTTGCAGGTTGGTTTGTAAAAAATAGCTGGCCACGTGAAGGTGGCGCGCTTTCGCCAATAATTCGTTTGTAATCTGTTCACTGTATAAAGCATTTATGGCTCCCATATGTGTGAGGATTGCCCTATCGTCTATCCGGTTGAGGATCACGCTCAATCCAGTGAACTGGTTCTTATCCACAATAACATTAGAAACATCAACATTGCGAGATTTCAGCACATCCAGCATGAATGCACCAAATAGATCATCGCCGATAATCCCGATAAAGGCTACTCTCAATCCCAGGCGCGCAGCTCCGCAGGCAAAGATTACCGATGATGATCCTGCTGTTAAGGAAATGTCTTCGATCAGGATCTCTCTTTGCCCGAATTGAGGTTCGAGATTAGGTCCAGTGAGTATCAGGTCGGGGTTAATCTCCCCGGCAACCAGCAGGTCAAATTTCTTCATTTCAAATCCTATTGGACTTCAACCATCGATCTCAAAGCGAACAAGGATTGTCTGGCTGGGAAGAATCTCCCAGGGATTTCATTCACGCTCTTTACTCTCAGTGATTAGTAATTGCTTGACTTGATGGTCGAAAGCTAAGATTGTGAAGGCACCAGCTTGGCTCGAGGTAGCCGCAAGACCACGGATTTTGCCAATAGTTAGCTGCATAAATATCCTCTCTTTGATAAATGGTATCACTTTCCTGCTATCACTCGGAACAGACGGGTGGGGCCAAAACGAACCGGGGTGAAATCATATCCAGCTTCCAGCAATACCGGTTCGCGCTCGCTGAAATAGATGGGATGATCTGTTAAATTTATCGCCACATACCCTACAACAGAAGCAGCCATGCCGTCCACATCGTCTGCGGGATATGTTTCGAGAAAAGTCAGATCACGGCGACTCTCCAGGATATGAGCAGCGTAATAATAAGGCCAAACCAAATCCCAATCGGTAAAAACAATGGCGTTCTCCGGCATATTCACAACCGCTGCGATGGCAAAATTCTGCCAGCTTTCATCATAGACTGGGTACTCGTCGAAGTTGAAAGGAACTTCCCCAGCGATGACAGCATCTTTCTGTGGACGAAAGACTGGCCAGACAGCGAAACCCAATACCAACAGGGCGACTGCGATGCCCAAACCGAGATTCCTCCACCGGATTTGCGTGGGATTGCCTCTCCCACGCAGCACAACTGTCCCCAGATCTGCTACTGCGCCCATCCCGGCAATAGCGAGCAGGGTCAGCAAAACATAGCTTGGGATATAGAAGACGTATAAATCCCAGATTTCATAGTTAAAAAAGTAGAACAACTGCAAGACCAACGCGGTCAGCAAAAAGATTCCCACACGCCAGCGGCGCACCAGCAGGGCAATGGCTCCCAGAATAGACAAAGCAATGACCACCCAGGACAGTTCGATGGCTAGATTAGCCCAATACTCGGCAGCCTGGATAGAAGTCACACCGGGGATATCAGCAAACATGAATGAACGGAACTGGCGCGCACTCCAGCCGAACAGCAG
>DATKXE010000584.1:0-5397 GCA_035529195.1 Anaerolineales bacterium | reverse complement strand
TGAGGAGGGTACAATTCAGACTAATTCGGTCTGGTCGTTTTTGCAGTGCGATCAATCATATTCTCACTACAGTTCAACCTGTGCCAATAACTGAAAACTTAGAGAGCATTCCGCTAATGAACGCAAGGTAAAGATGCAATGGGTTGCTTCTCGTATTAATCTCAGGTACACAAGTAAATTCTATCTTGAACGCGAAGAACAAAAATTTAACAGAAAATATTTCGGCACATTTGAGTTTCAGGTGTGAGAATCTATGTTCTACGATTGCAGGATTGGTTCAGATACCCTCGATCAAGTTGTTGCTAATTCTACTTGTTCGGCAATCCATTGGACACGATCGATAAGGTTATCTGTCATCACTGCATCTGCTATACCCAAAATGATCGGACGTCCTGCAACCATCAACAGCAGAGATTCGATAAATTTTCGGAATTCATCATCCGCCGCTCGTTCCTCCATATAATATGAAGGGATCCCACCCCAGATCAAGGGGCAGGTTTCCCAGGAGGTAATGGCTTCTTCAAATGAACAACCAGTCATCGGTGCTGGTGTGAATGATTCGCAAACATCCAATCCGCTTCCAGCTAATTGCGGGACCAGATTTTTCAGATTTCCATCCGTATGACTGCCCAATTTCTTGCCCTGGTCATGCAATTTTTCAGCGTACTTCTGATAACTTGGCAGCACAAATTTTTGGAATAAATTTGGATTTGTCATAACACCATCTAAATTATCGACAAACTCAATATATGGGTAGTCAAAACCGGAAAGGTTATTTAACATTTCCATGGTCTGCTGGTCAATGACTGCTATCAACCGATTAATGAGCTCTGGTGTGTAATGCAAGCCAAGAAAGCAGGCAATTTCTCCCATAGCATCGATTAGTACAGACTGGAATGGCACACGATTTAATGTTGGCACCAGGAATCCTGTACCACCCAGTTCTTCAGCCTTTTTATAGAATTCCTCAAAATTTGGCACAAATTCGGAGTGCTCAATAATATATTCATAAATCTTGAAGTCGTCTGGATCAGTAATTGGATGCTTTATTAGCTGTGGGCGGGTGGTTCCAGAAATAAGGCTTCCTTCAATCATTCGATGTGTACAAACCAGTGTCCCTCGAGGGGTAATCAGCTCGGTGATCGTTTCTCCAATCCGGTCGACTGGGATCATGCCCCACAAATCTGGAAAAAAATCGATCACGGGTTCATACTCGTGCAGGATTTTATGTCCCTCATGATACATAACCAATTCAATATTTCTATATCGAAATGCACATGGGGACATCCATTCTTCCTGTCCAAGGCCAATTGTTTGATGGATTTCTGCAAGGCTCATTCCAACGTATTTCTTTGGAATTTTATTTTGGTAAGTCAATCCGCGATGCCAGAAATCCATTCTACTGATAAATGGAATACGGTCTGGCGTAATGCCATTAAGTACAGCGATCACTCGTTCGTTAATATTCATTTAAACTATAGGTCTCATCAAACTTCATTGGATCTCTCATCTGATTGTGTGATTTGCAAGGATCATCACCACATCAATAAAAGACGACCAGGGTGAAAAACCATGGTCGTCCTTTTTCCTTGAAATGCGTGGTTTTCTCTCAGATTCGATAGCGATCCCTGGTTTGATTTAGCTTGATAATTTCATCGCTTTAAACTTCTCGACCTGTTCTTTAATCGCTCGTTCTACAGGTAGGCGCTCCATACTGGTCGCGCCATAGAAGCCATTTATACCGGGCATAAGTTTCATGGCTTCTTCTACGTTCTCAGGTTCATCAAACGGACCGCCGTGACAGATAACCAGGATGTCTTTGCGAATCGCGCGGGCAGCTTCCGCTATACGCATAGTAACATCAGCAGCCTCTTCCAATGTCATTGCTGCGGTTGCGCCGATCGTTCCTCCAGTCGTCAAGCCGACATGAGCAACGATCATATCCGCGCCGGCTTTCACCATCGCCTGTGCCTCGTCCTCCGTGAAGCAATACGGGGTGGTCAACAGGTCCAATTCATGGGCCAGATGTACCATTTCCACTTCTTTGTCATAACCGAGGCCGGTGGCTTCCATATTTTCACGCATAATGCCATCGAATAACCCAACGGTGGGGAAATTCTGCACGCCGGAAAAACCAGTCTCTTTAACCTGCTTCAGGAATTGCGGCATCAGCCGGAACGGATCGGTAGCGTTTACACCAGCCAGTACAGGCGTATGCTTGATTACGGGCAGGACTTCAGCAGCCATTTCCATCATCACGCTATTCGCATCACTATAAGCAAACAGCCCCGTGAGCGATACACGCCCCGCCATTCGGTAGCGTCCGGTATTATAGATAACAATCAGATCAATGCCGCCAGCTTCTTCACTCTTAGCTGATATACCGGTTCCAGCACCACCGCCAATAATGGGGATGCCCTGACTGGCTTGTTCAATAAGTTTCTTAAGAATTTCACTGCGTGGGATTGCCATATTCAGCCTCCTTTAGAAAGCATTTCTAATAAAGTATGTGCAACTTGTCCTGAAAATTCGGGGTCATTCACGTCCTTATCGACCACGATGACGGGTATCTCTGGGCTTATTTTACTCTTTAAACTATCAACAAAAGCTTGATCCGCTTCCGGCCACCAGAAAAGTTTACCGGGTAGGTCTAATTCTGAAAAGCCTCCCATAGGAACGAAGACCACAACAGGACCTTTCGCAGCATTGAGCTTGCCTGCAAAAATTTCACCCATCTGCTTATTTTCTTCAGGGGTCGTACGCATTAAAGTGACGTTGGGATTCCATTCGTAAAATAAACGTTCCTTATATTTTTCTGGGACCGTATCGGGCGCCCAAAAATTGCACATGTCGATGCATGCTGGTGTGACCACTTGTGGAATCCCTGCTTTACCTGCTGCGTCCAGTCGCTCGTTTCCAGCACTCAGGACACCACCACAAATTTCATCTGCCCATTCTGTGGTTGTCATGTCCAGCACGCCGGTGATGAATCCACTGTCAACCAACATCTCCATGGTTCTGCCACCTGTACCGGTGGCATGGAAGACAAGCACCTCATAACCATTTTCTTCTATTATTTTACGGGCGTTTTCGACAGCGCGGGTTGTATTTCCAAACATTGTTGCAGCCACGAGGGGTTTTTCATCAGTTTGCTTTTCAACCTCCCCAGAGACCATCCCGCAGATAGCACCCGCCGCATTCGTAAAAATCGTTCTGCTGATGCGGTTCAATCCAGCTACATCAACAATGGAAGGAATCATGATGATGTCACTGGTGCCAACATAAGCGCTGGTATCACCGGAAGCGATCGTCGATACCATCAATTTGGGCACCCCGATGGGTAATGCACGCATCGCGCTGGTACCCATTACTGTGCCACCCCCGCCGCCCATCGATATGATGCCGTCGAATTTTCCCGCTTCATAGTACTTGGAGACGACCTTTGCAGAGCCTGCGGTCATGACTGCCATCGCTTCGCCCCGATCCTCGCGCTCCACGAGTTCGGATAATTGGGCACCACCAGCCAAAGCAACTTCCTCCGCGTTAACATCCGGGGTGAATGGAGCCGTTCCCAGAACCCCGACATTAATCACAAATGTCTTACAGCCTCGTTTTTCAATCTCATTCTTTAAGAATTCAAATTCCTGGCCTTTCGTATCAAGTGCACCCAGTATGGCTATCGTTTTATTCATAAGACCTCCTATATCCCCAGATATTTCTGGCGCATAGCGGTGTTTTCAAGAAATTCATGTGCTCCGGATTCATGGACAGTTCTTCCGCCTAAAATGATATAAATTCGTTCAGCCAGCTCTTCTGCAACGTGGATATTCTGTTCAACTAATAGAATAGCGATATGGGCTTTCAATAACTCATGACAAATCTCAATCACCCGGTCATTAGCCACCGGTGATAATCCTTCGGAAGGCTCATCAAGCAAAAGAATATCAGGGTTAGTAACTAACGCCCTGCCAATAGCCAGCATCTGCTGTTCGCCTCCGCTCAATCTCGTTCCACTGAGCTTTCTACGTTCTGCTAACTCAGGAAAAAATTCAAACACCCGCTCTGGTGTCCACCCTGTGGGTGAATCACTTTTCCGGTGAAGCAGGGTCAAGTGCTCCTCCACAGATAATGAAGGGAACAATCGCCTCCCCTGAGGAACATATCCTATGCCGGCGTTGGCGATTTTATTTGGTTTCATTTCATTTAGGGTATGGTGCTTCCATTGGATGGTATGTATGTCGCCAAAGGAAATGGTACAAAAGAGTCTGTTTGCTAAGAGACACTTTTCCTGTTCTTTGTTGAAATTATACACTTATTAGTGCCTGTGAATTTTGCAGGCGTCTTTGTACAAGTGTCAGTACCTTGATCTCTTCCTGTTTGTTCAACACTTCTTTCTGTCTGCCTGCCGCTGTGTATCTCTGGTCAGTTGTTGCTTGCCTGTTTCTAAAAACTCCTATGATTACTTGTAGTACATGTTGGGGTGTATGCCATCACGTCAGCACAACTCAGCGATAGCATTTTCCCCTCGCAAGCCTTCCAGCACGATACGGAACTTCTCTTCCGCCGAATATTTCTTGCGCGTCTTTCTGCGGAGATCCCGTACTGTTATTTCTGGGTCTTTCTTCTTTGCCATGACACACTTCCTGTCTTTTGATTTTAGACCGGAATGTGTCTCTTAGTTTTAACCCCTCTTTTGTCTCACAGGCTATGACACGCTACAAATAATCAATATAACATCTTTACATACGGGTCAATTCGTGAAATATTGAAAATACACACATAAAAAGATGGAATCTATGAGTTGAAGCCAGAAGATTTTCTAAAAAACTATTTATGTTGGGGGAATGGATTAGCAGGTACAATCGATTTATCAGTATTCAGGTTAATTTAATTAAACCCCAGCAAAGGTTTTATCCGCATGGTTGTTAGAAATCATTTTACCCTTGTTCTATTCATTTCCCTGGTGTTTGTTACTGGCTGCAGCATCGCTGGAGGAGGCGGAATGGTTATACCGCAATCCACGGTGCTCGCTCCAAGTGCGGTAACGACAATCCTCCCATCCACGACTCCGGGTAACCCGACTGGAACCATCGCACCGGAGATCAACTCTCCAGGCAGAAGCCAACTGGCCAAATCCCCAACACAGATTGCCTCACCTACCAGCACGATTAATCCGACCAGGGTTGAGAATGAAGTCGACTTCGAAGTCGGTAGTGAGATCACTATCAAGTACCTGCGGGATCTGGAGATCAACGGTAGTGAGATTACTTTCGAGGAAATGCTCGCCGACCGATCCAATTATCACCAGCACCTTGTTAGCTATATCTCGGAAGGCAGCAAAATCTATGGCTTGCTGACAATCCCTTTCGGGGAATCCCCGGAAGGCGGGTTTAAGGC
>DATKXE010000583.1:0-5153 GCA_035529195.1 Anaerolineales bacterium | reverse complement strand
GGCCATGTTGCCGCTGTAGCTCAAGGTCAGCTTGGCGGGTTCCACTTCCTCGGAGCTGGGCTGCTGGTCGAGGTTGGATTGCATGGCCCGCTGTGCCTGGTTCACCACCGTGTCTCCTACCATGCCGGTCATTTGGTTGTCATCCATGTTTTGCAGTTCACCCAACATGGCCGAAACCCCAATCGTGCCGTCGTCTCCACCACCGGTAGCCACCGCGCTGGTGTCCTGGGGCAGCTGCGTTTTAACGAAATCCAGGATGCCCATCTCATAGCGCTGTTCGAAGGTGGCACCAAAAGACTGCCCGTGATCGGAGAGCATGATCAACTCATATGGGCGTGGAGCATTGCGCTCGATCGCCGTCAGAATATAACTGACAGTGCGGTCAAACTGGCTCAGGGTGAGCATAGCGTCGCGCGTCCAGGGGCCTGAATGGTGGGCTACCTCATCATAACCAGCCCACAGGGTGTAAATCGCCGGTACGCCGCGCACGATGTCCAGGATGGTAAAGTAAGCGCCAACATCACGCAAAAAGATGTTGGTGGCTGCCCGCAGGAACGGGTAGCCGTTGTGCAGGCGGTTGAGACTTGGTTGTACGTTCTTACGACGCTGCTGCCAGCTCTGCCACAGCTCGCGGATCACATCTACGAAGAACAGCACCAGCACGCGCATGAAGAAGTACGGGTTGCGCATCAACATGTACATATCCCGGGCACGTTTTTTCTTGTCTTCCGCGCTGCCTTCTTTGATCTTGGAAAAGGTCAGGATGGATTTATCCGCATCACCGCTGAACATATTTCCAATACTTGTGCCGCCCTCCAGCAGACCGTGCCCATCCGACAACAGCGGCTCGACCTCTGCCATCTGCGGACCCCCGGCAATGATGCGGTTGGTCTCCTTATCCAACCAGCGGAAGGCAGGCATGTTGGCGTTATTGCCCTGCAGGATGCCCGCCTGGCAGGCCGGTGTAGAGGAGGGGACCCCGCAGTCAACACGCGAGATCTGATACCCGCCCTCATCGATCAGTTTTTTGATGGTCGGCATGTAGCCATCTTCGACCGCTTTCTGGATATGCCAGTAGCTCAGACCGTCGATCTCCAGCATCACCACGCCGCGGCTGGCATCGGCATCCACATCAACTGCCTGGCGAGCGGCCTGGCGCAGCACCAGATTTGTGTAAAAGGATTCGGAATTGTCGATATCCAGCAATGTGCTCAAAATGGTGTTGACCAGCGAGATCAGCAGGCCGCCAACAAACGCCCACCCCCAGGTAGTGACTTCGAAACTTGGCAGCAGCGCGGAGGTGATCTTCAAAGTGATGGCATTGATGAAGAAGCCCACCAGGAAGATGACCATCCAACCCAACGGCATGGCGAGCAACAAAATCAAAGGACGGACGATCAGGTTGACGATGCCCAATACGAGCGCCGCCACGATGGCGATCACAAATACAGAGATATTGCCCTCTGGCACAAAATTGATCCCCGGGATAAGCCAGGCTGTGACCAGCAGTGAGATCGTGTCCACGAACCAGACGGCTAAAAAGCGGATGATGAAGTTAAATAGGTGTCGCAGGGTGTTCATATTGAAGCCTCCTGTGTACTTATTAGCAAAAAAATATTATATCGTTATAAGGTGTTTTAATGGAAGCACTTGCATCCAATCATTCACTCTCACCAGAGATGATTCTGAAGTGCATTTCCTGGAAGAAGGTACCTGTGGCAATCTCGATGGTCAAGTAGAAGTGACGGCGATCGAATCATCTCGTAAAGACCATAGCGCTCAATCTGGTCCTAAACCGGGCCTTTTAGCTCGTTTAGGATGTTCTGGCTTCAACAACAATATGATTTGAGCCTCTGCTGCTCACGATTGTTCAAACTCGGTTCCAGGGTTTATCTTTCACATCTTAGCAATTTATAGCTACACCTATCCGGTAAACGGTTTACGACCTAACCCATTGTGAATCCAGTAGGCTATTTTTGCTAATATGAGCAAAGTAAAAGAGTACCTTAAATCATTGAAATGCCTGGTTAACTGTGATATAATCGTTCGGTTGGTTCGGATATAACCGATAAAAAATTGAATAAATAAAAGTTTTGAAGATTCCAAATGGTTGCTCGTCAATATCTGGACGGGCATTTTTCTCGCCGCAGGGGGAAGACGAAGGCGGCTGGTAGAACCCGAGACGTATTCTGCGAAGACTGCGATCAATTCACAAGGGTTGTGACGCTTCAGGAGTTATCAAAACGCAATAGGAGATTTTGATGACGAATGATTTTTCGCATCTCAACCTGCACCCAAAATTGGTGCAGGTAGTTGCCGAGCTCGGCTACACAACACCCACAGATGTCCAGGTTCAAGTGATCCCGTTAATGCTGGATGGAAAGGATGTTATCGCCCAATCCCAAACCGGGACTGGGAAAACAGCTGCTTTTGCGTTGCCGGTCTTACAAAATTTGATCGATGAAAACCGGTCGGGCAGTGTGCAAACACTGGTCTTGACCCCTACCCGAGAATTAGCAATTCAAGTCGCGGAGGCCATCACCGAGTACGGCAGTCACCTACAGGTCGAAGTCATGCCGGTTTACGGTGGGCAGCACTACGGGACATCTAAGCGCCGGCTCAAGAATGGCGTGGATATCATCGTAGGAACGCCTGGTCGACTGCAAGACTTGATGCGCCAGAACATCCTTGATCTCAGCGCAGTTCGCACCGTGATCTTGGATGAAGCAGATGAAATGCTAAGCATGGGTTTTATCGAGGATATTGAAAATATCCTCAGTGAAACCCCTGCCAATCGCCAGACGACTTTGTTCTCGGCAACCATACCCAAACCGATCCGCCGCCTGGCAGACAAATACATGATTGCACCGCAATCAATCACCGTCAAGGATCAACATTTAACTGTTGCGACCACCGAGCAGCGTTATTATCTGGTTAATGAAAAAGACAAGCTGCCTGTCCTGACTCGTCTCTTTGAATCTGAAGAGGTTGGTGCGACATTGGTCTTTACCCGTACTCGTGCTAGTTCTGCACGCCTGGCTAATGAATTGATCCAGCGCGGTTTTCCTGCCGAAGCGTTGAATGGTGACCTGGCACAGGATGCCCGCATCCGCGTGCTGAATCGATTCCGTGGAGGACAGATCAAGGTGCTCGTAGCGACGGATGTGGCGGCGCGTGGTCTGGATATTGATGATATTTCCCATGTATTTAACTTCGATCTGCCACCCGACCCGGAAGCTTATGTGCACCGTATTGGACGCACGGGGCGCGCCGGGAAAGATGGGATCGCCATTTCCCTGGTTACTCCGGGTGAATTACACAACCTGAGCCGAACTGAACGCTATATAAAGCAGCATATTACACAAGCCGAAATACCATCAGAAAAAGATATCCATGAACGCCGTGAGAAAAATTTGGTTGAAAAGTTGGAAGTCTGGCTGGAGCGTGACCGCAGCAAAAGCGAGCAAAAAATTGTAGAAGAACTGGTGGCTGCCGGGCATGATCCCATCAAAGTAGCCGCGGCAGCTCTCAAGATTGTGCGGGTAGAAGAAAAACAGCGCCCGATCGAGAAGATTGGCGAAGTGCACCTGACGAGCCCCAATAGGAAAGACAAGAAAAGAAATTCCTTTCAAGGTAAAGGTAATGGAAATGGCAAACCCCGCCATGAGCGCAAACCTGGTCGCAGCTACGGCAAAAAAGATGAATCGCATGAAGTGGGTATGGTGCGTTTGAGCCTGGGGCGTGGCCGCAAGCACGGCGTCAATCCCGGCGAGGTCGTCGGAACGATCGCCTCACGAGCCGATATACCTGGTTATGTGATCGGTAAAATCTTGATCCGCGACCAGCACACCCTGATCGATGTTCCGGAAGAATATGTTTCCCGTGTCTTGGGGCAAACGGGTGCCTATAATTTCCGCGAGTACCAGAATGTGACTATTGAACGAGCCTAGCGCTTTACTAAGATACCAAACACCAGGGGTTGGATTAGATCAAGAGTAAAGCTGTTTAAGCCAGAAGCAAACCGTACTACCAAACCTGTGAGAGATGTTCTCACAGGTTTTTTTTAATAGTTGAGGGATTATTTGTCACAATTCCTGCCTGGGCGGTGTTTCAATTATGGTATAGGTGATCCCATTTAATAAAAGAACTATTATGATATCTTCACAATTTAACCAGGAGTTACCGATATAATAGAGATTGTTTCTTTAACTATTAGGAGCTTAAAAATGAGCAGAAAAAAAAATTTGTGGATTTTTATTGGTAGTGTGATTTTTGTAGCCGCGCTGATCAGTGGCTTTGTCCTGACCCAGACCTCTGCAGGAGATATTCTTGTTGGTGCGCTTGAAACCGCCAAAACCATCACGGATGGGCATGCGGTTGTGGCAATCGAGGTTGATTCGATCGATAAAGATGCCAGCGGAACCATTGAAGTTTGGGCCTACCGGAATGAAGATGGCCCGGGTGCTTTCCGGGTTGAGGTCCTTGAATCCAGTGAAGAAAAATCTCGAGGAGCCGTGATCGTTTCTGACGGCGAAACCCTGTGGGCATATTCCCCGGGCGAAAATAAAGTCTTTGTTGGCACCCCCGAAGAAGCCCAGGCCATGCTGGAAGATAATGAGTTTCTAGCGGGTGAATTCGGTGATTATTCCCACGGCCTGGAGGGTAAACCCAAAGATGGTGAGTATGAACACCCCGAAAATGCCGAGCAAGCAGTCCAGAAATTGCAGGAATACTTCAACATTGGAAAATCTGGCAGCGACGTAGTGGCGGGTGAAACAGCCAACCAGCTCAAGCTGGAGCCGATCCCCGATCAAATGCCCGGCGAGTATGCTGCTGTGGGCGGCTTTATCAACCTGTGGATTGGCCAGGAAAGCAGCATTCCCCTGGCCTTGGAATTTACCGGCAGCAGCTTGGGTGAGTTTTCTGTCACAGTATTGGAATACGAAATCAATGCTGGAGTGGAGGATACGCTCTTTACCTTCGAAGTACCCGAAGATGCGGAATTAGTCACCTTTGCCGACCTTGAACCCCAGTCCCTGACCCTTGAAGAAGCGGGTGAAACTGCAGAATTTGAATTCCTGACACCCACCGAAACCCCACCAGGTGCGACCTTGGTCGATATCCTTGAGGTGCGCGGCACCCTCGTCCAGCGT